>JBDHRU010000079.1:0-9962 GCA_039807765.1 Nitrosomonas sp.
ATACAGTCCGGACGGTGAGGCGTGCACGGTTCTGGCGATAATCGCGCGCAGCACGCCGGCATGCGCGACGATCAGGATATGGCTGCCGCGGTGGCATTCGATGACTTCTTCATAGGCGCAACCGACACGCTGCATAAAATCCTCAAGCGGTTCCGCGCCGTCCGGGCGGCGGTTGACCGGATCGCGCAAGAAAGCTTGGTATTCGGCCACGCGGCCAATTTTGATCTCATCGTGGCTGAGTCCTTCCCATGAGCCGAATCCGACTTCCTTAAAGCGCGATTCTATTGTGACCTCGATCCCATGGTGCTCACCGAGTGCAAACGCAAACGCTTGGCAGCGCTGCAGCGGAGAAGTGATGATGTGGTTCCAGTCATTATAGTTTCCGACTGCGTGCCACATTTGCGACCATCCCTTTTCGCTCAGTGGATCGTCCACACCGTGGCCACGATAGCGGCGTCCACCGGCAGGCTGGCCGTGGCGGATCAAATCGATCACTGTTTCTGTCATAAAACTTCGGCGGGAGGTTGGATAGATGCGGTAGTTTAGCCGATTTGATCGGCTTGGAAGTGAGTTAGATCAAAAAAGAAAGCCGGGCATGGGGCATGCTAGATCTATCGGGCAGAAGTTAGTTATTGCCCACTTTAAATTCCGAGCCGCCGGTTTTATTGATGATACCCAGCGCAATATCGACATACTCGGCAAATTCCAAGGCATCTTCTTCGGCAATCGGTGTTGCCAGTACGAAATCCGCATGCTTGCGCGCTTCGTCTTTTCTGCCCTCGTCATACAACAGTTCGGCGTAAAAAGCGCGCGTAATGACATCGCGCGGGAACAATTCATGCGCGCGCTTCAAGTGCATCAGCGCTTTCTGGTTGCTGCCGAAGCTGACCGGAAATCCGGGTAGTTTATGATACATGCGGCCCAGTGCGCGATGCGCTCCGGCATTCTCGTACCGTTCATCCAGGCTAATCACTTTCAGTAACAGATTCTCTATCGGGCGAAGTATGCGCAAAGCACTTACAAAGCCGTTGTCTTCGGCCACTTTTCCCATCGCCACGGCTTTCCAGAAAAGCCCGCGCACATCATTTTTATTCAGCGCAAGCGCCCGGTCGGCCACGGTGATGCAATTCTCAAACAATTGAACGCGGCGGCTCTTGTTGCGTTCGAGCTGCGCTTGCATGAACTGCAAGCGGGAAAGCTCGGCGATTGCGGTGGATTCCCGGGAATGTTGTGTCAATTCACGGAACCAGTCGATCGTTTTCAGCAGCAGCGGTGTATCGACAGCGTACTTCCACACGGCCAATTCGATTTTTTGCTGGTTTTCTTCAGTTAATAGCGTGACAGAAGTATTTTGTGCATAAACTGGCGAGGTCAGGCAAATAAACGCAATGATTCTGCAAGCGAATAGAATCACTCTTTGCTCCATTTGTTCTAAGCTCGGTTTTATAAAAGCGCTCATTTTTTCTTTGTCACACTGGTTATTTTCCGGTTACCCATATCTCTAAATCCATTGCCAGTATTTATTACACATAGAGTAAGCATAGTGCTGTTACAAATAAATTAAAACCGGAAAATAACCGTGAAATTAAGCGTTAATCACCAGGCCGCTGCGATCATCGCCTTCCGCACGCAATAAGACGGTTTGGAACTGACATATAATATGCAAATTTTGACCGAGAAGCAGTGTTGCCAGCAATGATTTTTAGCACAGCAAGACAACACTATTAAAAATGCAACAAAAACTGACTTTACCCGCACCGGGCGCTATCGTGCGTTACGCCGACTTTGCCGGTTCCAGCGATGCGTTGTTTGCCGCGCAACTGGCGCAGCAAGCCAAGCCGGTTGCTATCATCACCGCCAATGCCTTGGACGCGCAGCGCCTGCTGGAAGAAATTCCCTACTTTGCACCAGAACTGAAAACGCACCTGTTACCGGACTGGGAAACGCTGCCGTACGACACGTTCTCGCCGCATCACGATCTGGTATCCGAACGGCTGGCAACGTTGTATCAAGTGATGATCGGTGCGTGCGACGTGTTGATCACGCCGCTGACAACTGCGTTGTACCGCATGCTGCCGCGCGAATACCTCGCCGCGCACACGTTTTTTCTCAAGCAGGGTGAAACGCTGGATGTCGCCGCATTGCGCAGCCAACTAACCTTAGCGGGTTATTCGCATGTCACGCAAGTATTCTCACCGGGAGAATACAGCGTGCGCGGCGGCTTGATCGATCTGTATCCGATGGGTAGCCCGTTGCCGTACCGTATCGACCTGATGGACAACGACATCGATACCATCCGCACCTTCGATGTCGATACGCAGCGCAGTATTTATCCGGTCAAGGAAATCCGGCTGTTACCGGCACGCGAGTTTCCGCTCGACGAAGCCGGGCGCACATTTTTCCGCGGCAATTTCCGCGAGAAATTCGAAGGCGATCCGTCGAAAAAGCAGATTTACAAAGACATCAGCAAAGGTGGCACACCCGCCGGGATCGAGTATTATTTGCCGCTGTTTTTCGAGCAGACCGCGACGCTGTTCGATTATCTGCCGGACAACACGTTGCTGTGCCTGCATCACGACGTGCGGCCGGTGATCGACGAATTCTGGCGCGACACGCAATCGCGCTACCAGTTGATGCGCGGCGATAGCGACCGGCCGCTGTTGCCGCCAGCCGAGCTGTTCCTGACCGGCGACAGCTTCTTTGGTCAGATCAAACCGTACGCGCGCATCGAACTGCTGGTCAAGCCGGAAGATGTCAAAGTTACTGGCGAAAACACCAGCGCACCGCTGCCGCCGGTGCAAGTCAACCGGCATGCGGAAAATCCGCTGGAGAAACTGGCAGTGTTTATCGCGCAGTTCAAAATGACCGGCGGCCGGGTGTTGTTGCTAGCAGAAAGCATGGGGCGGCGTGAGCTGGTCGCCGAGTATTTGCAGCAATACGATCTGCATCCGGTGGTTTGCCAGGACTTCGCCGCATTCTTGAACAGCAAAGAACCGTTCATGCTCGGCGTTGCGCCGCTGCACACCGGTTTTGTCGATCAAGCCGCGAACAGCGCCTTTATCACTGAAAGTGAGTTATACGCCACGCACGTGCACGGCCGCCGCGAGCGCGAATCGCGCAAATCATCAACATCGACCGACAATATTCTGCGCGACCTGTCGGAAATCAAACCGGGCGATCCGGTAGTGCATGAACAACACGGTATCGGCCGCTACCTCGGCCTGGTCAGCATGGACGTCGGCGAAGGCGAGCCGGGCGAGATGAGCGAATTTCTGGCATTGGAATACGACGGCGGCGACAAATTGTACGTGCCGGTGTCGCAGCTGCACTTGATCGGACGTTACAGCGGCGGTGCGCCGGAATCGGCACCGTTGCACAAGCTTGGCAGCAGCCAGTGGGACAAAGCCAAACGCAAGGCGATGCAGCAGGTGCGCGACACTGCGGCGGAATTGCTGAATCTGTACGCGCAACGCGCCGCACGCGAAGGCCACAAATTCTCGTTGCGCCAGCACGATTACGAGGCATTCGCCGAAGGCTTCGGCTTCGAAGAAACGCCCGACCAAGCGGCGGCGATCAAGTCGGTAATCGAGGATTTGACTTCCGGCAAGCCGATGGACCGGCTGATTTGCGGCGACGTCGGTTTCGGCAAAACCGAAGTGGCGTTGCGCGCGGCATTTATCGCCGTGGCCGACGGCAAGCAAGTCGCGGTGCTGGTGCCGACCACACTGCTCGCGGAACAGCATTTCCAGAATTTCTCCGACCGCTTCGGCCTGATCGCCGACCAATGGCCGGTCAGAATTGCCGAACTGTCGCGCTTCCGTTCCGCCAAGGAGCAAACGCAAGCGATTGCCGGTCTGGCGAAGGGCGAAATTGACATCATCATCGGCACGCACAAACTGATCCAGAAAGACGTGCATTTCAAAAATCTGGGGCTGGTGATCATCGACGAAGAACACCGCTTCGGCGTACGCCAGAAGGAACAACTGAAAAAACTGCGTGCCGAAGTCGACGTGCTGACACTTACCGCGACGCCGATCCCGCGCACGCTGGCGATGTCGCTGGAAGGGTTGCGCGACTTCTCCATCATCGCCACCGCGCCGCAGCGCCGCCTGGCGATCCGCACTTTCGTCACCAGCTTCTCGATGGGCATCATCCGCGAAGCCTGCCTACGTGAACTGAAACGCGGCGGGCAAATTTACTTCCTGCACAACGAAGTCAGCAGCATACAGTTGATGTACGAAAAACTCAGCGGACTGCTGCCGGAAGCGCGCATCAACATCGCCCACGGGCAAATGCCGGAACGCGAGCTGGAACACGTGATGCGCGACTTTTACCAGCAGCGCTTCAACATTCTGCTGTGCACTACGATCATCGAAACCGGTATCGACATCCCGAGCGCCAACACTATCATCATCAACGAAGCGCATAAATTCGGCCTAGCACAATTGCACCAACTGCGCGGCCGCGTCGGGCGCTCACATCATCAGGCTTATGCCTACCTGCTGACGCCGCCGGAAGCAGCACTCGGCGCGCAAGCAAAAAAACGCTTGGAAGCAATCCAAGCGATGGAAGAACTCGGCTCCGGCTTTTACTTGGCGATGCACGATCTGGAGATTCGCGGCGCCGGTGCGGTGCTCTCCGAATCGCAAAGCGGCGAAATGCAGGAAATCGGCTTCAGCCTGTACAGCACTATGCTCGATACCGCGATCCAATCGCTCAGGCAAGGCAAGGAACCCGACATGCAGCATCCGTTGGGCGTCGCCACCGAAATCAACCTGCACGTCCCTGCGCTATTGCCGGAAGACTACTGCCACGATATCCATGAACGCTTGGTGCTGTACAAGCGCATGGCCAATTGCGCCGATAACGACCAGCTCGACGACATGCAGCGCGAACTGATCGACCGCTTCGGCCTGCTACCCAATCCCGCCCGCGCCCTGTTCGACTGCCACCGCTTGCGCATCATTGCCAAACCGCTCGGCATCACCCGCATCGACGCCAGCGCCGACAGCATCCAAGTGCAATTCATCCCGAATCCGCCGATTGACCCGCTCAAAATCATCCAACTGATCCAAAGCAGCCGCGAATACTCACTCTCCGGCCAGGACCGGCTGAAAATCTTGGTAAAGATCGAGGATGTGAATAAGCGGGTAATGCGGATTAAGGAGTTGGTGCAGAAGTTGGATGGAAGCACCTAAAGTGTAATTGTTATGTTATTTGTATGTCTCATTAGGTCTATTTCTATTCGACATCCACCATTATCTGTATTTCCAATTTTAGTAACGACTCCTATCGCCGCTGGTTTGCTATTAGGAAAATAAAAGGGCCGTCCATTGCTATCTTTGCTGTTTCCTAGTACTACTGAGCCTGATAATATGCCATGTTCTTTAAGATCTTCTTCCCTATGGTTATTGCAATAAACCGTTAAAGCTCCTTCTATTTCTTTTTCTAGATGACTAATTTTTTTATCAAGTGAACACTGAATATATTTATTTTTGTTTGATAAAAATAAAACATCTGTGAATTCGCTTGTATTATCGAGGATCGCAGTTGGATCAAAACCAGAAATTTTTTTAAGATTGTATTTACCATTGTTTGAATTTGTTTTTGTTGTTTTTTCCTTTATAAAATTAGTGTATTTTAATTCTTTATTAATTTTAACTGAAGCATAATTAATCTTAAATACTGATAAATCGCAACCTCTTCGAATAAATCTAGTTACAGAATTATTATATGTATCAGTTGCTTTATGCTTTACGCATTCAGCATTATCTCCTTCTTTGTAAGTTCCTCTGCCAAATCTTACTGCCTTAGATCCGCTTTCATCCCAATCAATTTCAAACTGCAGATCTCCGCATTGAGCCATAAAATGCTTAAATTGTTTTTGGTTGTAGTTTGCTACAGGTGTTTGATTATCTATAAGTTCATCTTGATTCCACATTTGATGTGAACTTGATATGATATAGCGTTCACGTAAGTCCAAAGTATCTCTGAATTTGTGATCTTTCATTTCAGCAGTCATAAAAGAAGATCCTGCATAATAGAAATGCTTGTTATCATTTGATGCGTATAGACTGCAGTTGCCTGAGTGGTCAGTAGCCAAATTAGCAAAACTCATCGAGCTGAAGATTGTTACTAGGCAAATTACTAAAGTTAATATTTTGTTTTTTTGATTCATGGAGATATAGGAAAAATAAACGCTCTTTTTTGCTAAAGCCCGGTAGGATGTGCCGACTGCAAGGAGGCGCATTAATCGATTAGGTGCAATCAGCTAAGCGCATTGTACCCTACTGCTGATTTCGATCCGGCTCTTTGTTAACGGAACCGCGAGCAAGAAAAAACCCGTCATAAGACGGGCTTCTAAAGTTTCTTGAGTTAAGTTTAAAATCTTATTTTTTGCGGCGAATCGAGAAAAACAGCAATCCCAGCCCAACTAACAGCATGGCATGCGTTTCAGGTTCCGGAACGGGAGATAAAGTATCATTTGCGCTGAACGTTGCAAAATCGCCACTACCGCCAATCCTGAATTGCGCTTGCTGGTAGCCATCGCAGCAACCTTCAAGTCCATATAGATTGAGCGTATGGTGGCCGGCAGCAAGTGTTAATGAATTGATACTCAGATATTGCGATGAATCGCTATAGCTGCCAGCCCACCACATGTCGTTGGTCTTAAAATCGTACGCTACGCCGTCGACAAAAATGGCCCCGCCATGACCGAAATCAACGCCTGCACGAATTTGCCAAGCGCCAGCGTTTGCTGGAGAGACATAAAAATCAACAGTTGATTTGAAAGCAATGTCAGTATATGAACCGCTTGGAAATAAACTGTGATTGGATATGTTGTCGTACACTGGAACGGTTGTACTGCCGTAACCAATCGATGGAGTGGCAACGGCGCTATCCACCAGGGCCTGATACGCTAAAGCATCAACCTGCGCACCTGCAGCAGAGAAGCCGGTTTCAATCGTAATCAAACTGGCATTTGCACTGCTGCACAACACAAACGACATTATTGCCGCTGAAAACTTGAATCTATTTTTCATAACACTTGCTCCATTTAATAGGATGAACTTTTCAAAGTATAGGAAAAAACTATCAGAATAATCCTATACCATTTTTAGAAACGAACAATTCAGGATTTAATTGATAGCCATAAGAGTTTCTAGCCTGGTAGGATGTGCCGACTGTAAGGAAGCGCATTAATCAATTAGGTGCAATAAGTAAGGGGCTGTAGTAGATTAGCTTGGCATCTAAGCTAATCTACTACAGCCCCTTGATCTTTATTCTGAAGAGTGCTGTTAAGCGAAAAAGAACTTCTTCCGCAGGATATGTTTAATGAGCGAATTCGTCCGGGTGTCGTCGTAAATCTTAGGGAATATCCGATGCTCGTAGAAGGTTACAACTATTGGATAGGCCAAGGTGCATTCAATCACCCTGAGGATTTCAAAAAAGTGGTTGAGGAGATATCAAGCATGCAAGGGAAAAAGATCTACAAGATAAGTCACAAGATCGTTGCACCGAACGAATCAAACCTCAATCAAAGTAACATAAGACCATTTATATATTACTTTTGACGACAAAAGTAATATAAAAGATTTTATATGTTACTTTCCACACGGACGTGCCATGACGATTCAACTTGAGCAGCATCAGTCCGGTCACTATCAGGAAGGCTATGAATACCGGTATTTCCTGCCATCTACGATTAACGATGAATGGGTATGGCAAACGCCGCAGATAAATCTGTTGCTGGAGAAGGCGGCGGTCAAGCTCGGGGAGCTCAATTCATTTGCGCGCTTGGTGCCGAATATCGATTTGTTCATTCAATTACATATTACCAAGGAAGCGGTGGTTTCCAGCCGTATCGAGGGCACACAAACCAATATCCAGGAAGCGGTGCTACCAGAGTCGGAAATTCTGCCCGAGCATCGTAACGATTGGCGCGAGGTGCAAAATTACACGCAGGCGTTGAATCAGGCAATCGGCCATTTGCAAACATTGCCTTTGTCGTCACGCTTATTAAGGCAAACGCACGCGATTTTGCTGCAGAACGTGCGTGGCGAGCACAAGCTGCCCGGTGAGTTTCGTACCAGCCAGAACTGGATCGGCGGTCATAGCTTGGCGGATGCGGTGTTTATTCCTCCTCATCATCAGCATGTCCATGAGTTGATGAGCGACTTGGAGCAATTTTTGCACAACCGGGATATTCATGTTCCGGCATTGATCCGCATCGCAATCGCGCATTACCAGTTTGAAACTATACACCCGTTTCTGGATGGCAACGGACGTATCGGCCGGTTATTGATTGCGCTGTTTTTGGTGAGTGAGGGAATTTTAGATAAACCATTGCTCTATCTTTCCAGTTATTTTGAGAGGGATAAAGGGCTGTATTACGATAACCTGATGCGAGTGCGTGAGAAAAACGATATGTTGCAGTGGCTCAAATATTTTCTGGTCGGAATAGAGCAAACGGCAACCTTGGTGGTGAACGCCTTGTCGCACATCATTCATTTGAAGGCAAAATTGGAACAGAATCTGCAGACGAGCTTCGGACGCAGAACCGCGAGCGTGCAGCGCTTACTGAGCGCTTTGTTTATACAGCTCGCCATTCGTATCGAAGAAGTTCAGAAAATTTGCGATCTTAGTTACAAGTCCGCCAATGAATTGGTTGCACAAATGCGTGAACAGGGCATTTTGCAAGAGATTACCGGGCAAAGCCGTAATCGCGTGTTTATTTTGCTGACTACTTGTTGATTTTTAACGATTAAGAAAATTGATCGTCTGTAAGTAGCCTTACAGAAATTTTCTATAATGAGTTTCAATAATCAGCAAAACTCGCTGTTTTGATTTACTCAGCCCTCTCTCCAACAATGATATGATTTGCCCCTGAATATGAACCCATTGCTGGAGAAATCATGCGTAACTCTGAACCCGAATCCGGTTTTAATTTCAACCTGATCATGCCGATCGCCATGCTGGCGGTTTTATTAATTGTGCCTTTTTCGTTCAATGCGCTGATGCATATGCTGATGTCCAAAAAACACGCCAATCCGGTGATCATGAAGTTACCGGTGGATAGCACTGCGATCACGATTCCGCCGGTGGCGAAGCAGTACGAAAGTTTTGAGGTGACGCTCAATCTGGAGACGAAACATCTGGCCAAGTTTCTCAACGAGATTGTGGCGACGGCATCCGAAGGTACCGGGATTCAAGGAATCAGCGGCGTCGTATCACCCAATATGAAAGCGGAAATCGCCGGTGACGGTTTTGAAATTGACAGGCTGGGGCCGCAGGAACCGTTGTCGGGTTACAACGGCGCATCAAGCTGGCGCTGGCGCGTGACACCGCAATCGTCCGGAGAGCAGGAGTTGAGATTCCAGTTGCATTTATTGACACAAAATAATGTGCAGACGGGCACGAAGATATTGGGCCTCGCCGAAGCGCATGTTTCCGTGCAGTCGAATACGATGGAGTGGATCAAGCGCAACGGACTCTTAGTCACTGTGCTGCTATCCGCACTGGCTGCGGTTCTGTACGGACTGCGGCGGCGCTATGTACGGTCGTGATGGTGTCGCATTTTAAAAGCCGGGTAGTTTCTCGGACCGCTTGAAAAAATAATAGATGATCCTTATATTGCATTTGAAAGTGTATTTCTTGTAACTGTGATTTACGCAATGTACTTTTTTAATCGATAAGGAGAAATTGAGTATGGCTATTACACGTTATGAACCCTGGGGTCTGTTGAGTCAGCTGCAAAGAGAGCTGGATCGAAGCGTTGCGGAAGGTTCGACCGCGACCGCCGAATGGGCGCCGGCTGTGGATATCAAGGAAGAAGCGGATAAATTTGTCATTCATGCGGATATTCCCGGTGTTAAACCGGAAGAAATCGATATCAGCATGGAAGATGGTGTGCTGACCATCAAAGGTGAGAAAAAATCGGAAAGTAAGACCGAGAAGGAAGG
>JBDHRU010000080.1:0-9940 GCA_039807765.1 Nitrosomonas sp.
TGTGAGTAACATTTTCGTGAATATTATAGTTACTCACATTTCACATGATTGGCTACGGATAACAAAAAACCCGCTAAGAGAGAGGGAGTCATATTATTCTCTGCAATCAAAATACCTATGAGGATTTCATTTTTTACATTTTGAGATTTACCCGCTTTTTTACCCGTTTTTAGAAAAGTACCCCCTTATTTTTTCTTAACGCTCGATCAATATCACAGGCAATAAAAAACCCGCTCGGGGCGGGTTTCAACACTTTGCCGTGTTTCTTTTCGCACTTTCCGAGCTTTGTGAAAAAACTCTATTTTTGCTGTTTTTGACCTGTTTTTTCTCTGTTTTTTTGTACACTCACCAATAAAAAAGCCTAGGGGATACCTAGGCTAGCTTGAGAATACGCCGATCGATTATACCGCTGCGGGTTTGTTCAAACATTGTTCCAATGACTTAATCACTGCGCTGTAATTTTCGTGTTCGGGGCTGATCATGAAAATGTCTGGGATAAAATAAACCACTTCGGTTTTCAGATAACGATCTGTTTCGATCTGGTAAAGCAAAAATAGCGTTGCTTGAACTTCAAGTAATTTTTCCACTGACAAAGTAACGCCATGCTCTTTTAATGCTGTGTCCAAGCGGTTCACTTGACTAAACCACAAATCGGGTACGATGTGCGTTAATACTCTGCGAGCGGTTTCACTATCAAGCACTCGGTCATCTCCCGGTGTTTCAGCTGAAACCGGTTTCACGCCCTGGTTTCCGTCAATCCGCCATGACTTGGTTTGGGTTATATCAAGGTTCCGCTTGCGCCATTCAATCGCACTTTGCAAGGAATCACAAGGCATTCCGCGCTTTTTCAGCCGGTTACACATTTGCACGCTGATTCCTAATTCATTCGCTAAGTCTGAAGTTCTCATGTCATGTCCTGTGTAATAATATTGAAACCCATTTAAAATGGTGGTTTGCTGAAAAAAAGATGGGGGCAGAATTACCCCCGCCAAACTTTTCTATGGAAGTACCTTTTTCTTTTTCCGATTTTTCATTGGCACTTTCCCGCACTTTGTCAAATGATGCGCAGATATATTCATTGATTTTTTATTGATTTAATTTCAGTTTTCATTTCGTCCGGGTGGGGATTGCTCGCTGGAATTTTTACCCGGTTGCTGTTTGGTTGAGTCACATTGTTCGGCTCTGTTTCACTGAATTCCGCTTCTTTGGATTATCTCCAACACTGCGAATGGGTCATACTTGCGCTTCGGTATCAGCAATTCACAGGTTCCAGCGTTGCGTATTCCTAACGTTAAAATAACGTTGTGTCTGTCGTTCTCGGTGTCGGTTACGAATGCCCGTTGAATCTCTGGCCGTTCTTCCAGCATCATCAATACCTTTTTCCGGCGCTGTTCGCGTTTCAGTTCTTCAATGATGGCCGGTTTGTGTTTGCGTAGCCGTTCAATCAGTTCGCTGGTTATTTTTTCAGGCGGTTCAAGCTCTAAAAATTTGCCATCGGTTTTGATGGTCACTCCGTTTGCTTGCAGTTCTTTGATAATCTCTAATATTTCCATGATTTTTTCTCACAAAATAAAAGTAGCGAAAAAAGCAGCACTTTCGACACATCCAGCACTGGCGCGGGTTACAGGCCGGTAATTGCAGCACTTACCCAGCACTGAACCCAGCACTCGACACTAAACCATGATCGATTCGGCTTTTTCATGGAATCTCGGTTCGTCTTCCAATCTGAGCCGGATGCCATTAATCCCCCGGCCATTTCCGCGCCGTGACTCGTTAACGCTAAAACCAAGCGTTTCGCATGTTTGTATCAGCAAATCCTTAAACCGGCGGCTAGCTAGCGGTGTTTTGTTCTCTCGCTGACACCATTGATGAAAATTTGCATACAGCCAAGAATCAGCATTCCGGTATGCTGTTTCATGCCCCGGTTCGCTGATTTTTCTCATGTCTCCAATTTGTGTCCATGCGCTGCTATCAGGTATGCAGCATTCAGTTACCCAGTCAGCAATTGGATTGCTGGCCGTCATGGCGTCAAGGTCTGCGCTGCGAATGCGTTCCGGCGGGTTGCGGATGATTTGGGATATTTCGGTCTGGGATAATTCAAGCAACCAATTCACAAGGCCGGGTAACTCCGCATGCAAAACCGATTCTTCACCGCCTAGCCGTTGCCATTCCTGCTTTTCCTCGTTGGTGGCTCTGCGGTCAAAAATAACTGTAATGCGCCGCCGGTCTAATCCGCTGGTGTGGTCGGTAACTTGTAACGATTCATTGGATGCCATAACCACCAAGCCTTGAAACACGAAACTACCCGCTTGCTGCTGGTGTTTGCGCTCTAGCCGAATGTCATCTTGGCCGGTTATTGCCTTTAGCACGTTAATAGAACCGCCGTATTTATCAGAGTCAGAAATAACGGCTAGGCGTTTGTTATAGAGCATTGCGGCTTCAAACCTGTTTTGTTCCAATTGATCCAGGCTTGTAATTGCGGTATTCATTTTGCCGATTAACGCGTTAAGCAATCGTATAAACGTACCCTTACCGGTTCCGCCGCTGCCTTTCAGGTGTAGAAACTTTTGCAGATCGTTCCGGCCATGCAATACCGCAGCCATCCATGCGCGAAGAAATTCAACTGTTTCTGGATCGTTATCGACCGCTTGGAGTAACCAAGCCTTGACTTTAGGGCAATCCGCGCCCGGTTTATATTCGTAGGGTAAGCACCAAGTTTGCGCGTTTTCTGGCGTTACTTGTTCAAGCCGTTTTGTTTTCAAGCAAAGCAGGCCGTTAAGGAAAGGCAATTTTCCGGTATCGTTCCTTGGTAGTGGCAACATGCTACCGTCCGTCAGAAGCGACTTAATTGCATTCTTGAGAGCTGGTTTGAATCCAAGATCGCCAGCGCCCTGATAAAGCATTTCAACCAGCACGTTATCAATCAATGAGTTCTCTGGTATCCAATAGTTACCGTTGAATTGATGCCATGTTTGCGAACCGGCATCATACGCTAGGTATCCTTGCAATGCTTCCTGAAAAATCAATGCGGCTTTGGAATCAATCAATAAACGCCGCTTAGTTTCGCCGTTGGTTTCGATTTCTTCGATAAGTGCATTTCTTTCAAGCTCAGGTGTTGGTTTTGGTGCTAATTGGTGCTGGGTAAGTGCTGGGTCAATGCCGCTGAAACCCTTGTCTGTGCTGGAAGTGTTGGAAGTGCTGCTTTTTTTAACTTTGTCTGAATAATTTCTAACTGAATGCTCATTCATTGCCTTAATTGCTGCGCTCTCTAACGATTCCATTATTGAAACCTCCGCGAATAACTGGCTGCTTCGTTAATACGGATAACCGCTTTCGATAGAAAATCAATATCCGATTCCGGCAACGCTTTACCGGTCAGCATGGTTCGGGCTGCAATCAGCACAATAAGCGCGTCATGCTGCAATGCTTCGAGCATTTGCCATTCGTTAAAGTAAGAGCGGTTTTGTGGTTCGTACCGGCTTTCACGTGAAAACAAATCAGCCGGGTTAAGATCGATTGCCGCTGTGATTTCGTGAATGGAACAGCCTGCGAAGCACTTCAAAAGTATCTGTCCTTGCCGCCCTGTACCTATCGCTAGGCTTCTGCCTTTCCGGTCATCGTGGCTTGGACAAAATGCCAGCATGCCGCCGTTGTGACGTTTGATAACACCCTTCAAGCGGCTTGTGACTTTGTTCAATGCGTCATGGGTGCTATAATTCGAGCGCGAGTTTATTCCAGCCGCTACCCCTGCCGGGTGCGGCTTTTTTGCGGGTTTCTGCATGGCTCATTCCCACGCCCGGTAATTGATCGGATCAGCAAGCCAGCGATTAAGCTCCGCGTTATCGAAGAACGTACAGCGAATGCCCATGCGTTCGGGCTGTGGTGCTTTGCCTGCTTTGGATAATTTTCGGAAAGTTTCTTTAGAAACGGGACAACGTGATTTGAATGTGCCCCAGCGGGATTTGCCGGGTTCAGGAAGTGCTGCGGGTGAGTACGGGATTTTTTTCATGTTCTTCTCCGGCGCCATCGCGGCGTTAGGTTGGTCATGTGTCAAGGTTGACATTTCCTTCATGTTTTTACTCCTTCATCTATTTATAACCATACTGCTTCTCCTTCTCATGTGTACTCTCTCGATAGCACAAAAAAAGTACTATCGCCCTCCCAAGTGTGTTAATAAAATTTATCTTTTAAAATCGCCTAATGCGATTCTTGGCAAATAATACCATAGGATGAATTTTGTGTACAAATATTAACTATATGTTGCGTTTTAACTTATCCAAATAATCCGCCCATTCCTGCATCATCTTTGCCCGTGGCTCAAGATATAGCGCATGGTTATAGGCTGCGCTCACTGCATCGCGTTGAGTGTGTGCAAGCTGCAATTCGATATGGTCATGATTGAATCCTTGTTCGTGAAGGATCGTTGATGCTATCCCCCTGAATCCATGTCCGGTCATGCGGCTGTGATACCCCATGCGGTATAGTGCGTAAATAATGGTGTTGTTGCTCATGGTCTTGCCGTCTCTGCGTTCGCTTGGAAACAGCAAAACATCATCAGCCGCCAGTTTGCGGATTTCTTCCAGTACTGCTATTGCCTGTTGACTCAGTGGCACGATGTGCGGTGTTTTCATCTTCATGCGTTCCGCTGGTATGCGCCATTCTCTTTTGGTCAGGTCGATTTCATTCCATCGCGCACCAATCAATTCACCAGTCCTAACGAACGTTAAAGCCATCAATTGCATCGCTAAGCGGGTGAGGGGTTGTCCGTCATAACCATCGATCTTGCGCAGTAATTCAGGTAATTCTTTTTCACTCAATCGCGCATGATTGGTTTTCTTGGCGGGTTTTAATACATCAGCAGGCTTTATATCTGCCGCTGGGTTACGTTCTGCCATGCCATGCGCCACGGCATAGCGCATAACCTGCCCGCATTGGGTCAAAACACGCTTGGCAATATCCAGCGCACCGCGTGATTCAACCTTGCGGATCATCGCTATTAACTGCGCGGCTGTAATGTCATTAACCGGTTTTGCACCAACGGCCGGGAATATATCCGCTTCCATGCGCCGGATTGTGTAGCCTGCATGGCGTTCTGTCTTGTCATGCTTCCAATGATTCCACCATTGACGCGCTACAGACTCAAAACTGTTCGCTGCCGCAATGGCTGCCTGCTGCTTTTCTTCCTTGCGGTTCTCTGAGGGGTCTATACCTTTGGCTAGTAACTCCTTGAAGCGGGCGTGTTCCTGCCTTGCTTCGGCTAGTTTTACGTTAGGATATTCACCCAGCGATAGCGTGTTTTCTTTACCCTGGAATTTATAACGGAATCGCCAAAACTTGCTGCCGCTTGGTTCAATGAATAAAACCAATCCTTTTCCATCGGCTAGGTTGTAACGCTTATCCTTCGGTTTTGCTGCTTTGATGATTGAATCGGTAAGTTTCATGCAATCCCCTGAGTATTGCTGAACAATGCAAAAAACGGGTAACGAAAATACGGGTAAAAATTTACCCGCTTTTTTACCCGCTTTTCGATAATATTACCCGCTTTACTCAGGGTTGCCAATGATTGGCTAAGTTACCGTAAGATTATTTATTTTAAAGGGATTTTTTGGTGTTGCTAGGCAACATTTGGAACATCTGTGGCGGAGAGAGAGGGATTCGAACCCTCGATAAGCTTTTTGAGCCTATACTCCCTTAGCAGGGGAGCGCCTTCGACCACTCGGCCATCTCTCCGTTAGCAGCTATAATAGACGGTTTTATTGAAATATTGATGCTGTTTTTTTAGAGTGCTTGCTCAAGGTCAAACGCTTTATGAAGCACTCTGACGGCTAATTCCATATATTTCTCATCGACGACGACCGATACCTTGATTTCAGAGGTGGCGATCATTTGGATGTTAATGCCTTCTTCAGCCAATACGCGAAACATTTTACTGGCGATGCCTGCATGCGAGCGCATGCCGACACCTACAACCGATACTTTTGCGATTCTATCACCTCCGAGCACATCGCGTGCGCCAATGTGAGGTTGAATCTTTTCTCTCAAAATGTTCATCGTATTTTTAAATTCATTGCGGTGAACTGTAAACGAGAAATCTGTCAAGCCATCATGCCCCACATTCTGAATGATCATATCCACATCGATATTGGCATCAGCCACAGGACCAAGAATCTGATAAGCGATACCAGGGTGATCGGGAACGCCCAGTACGGTAATTTTCGCTTCATCGCGGTTGAATGCGATACCGGAAATAACGGCTTGTTCCATATTTTCATCTTCCTCAAAAGTAATTAAGGTGCCTTGACCCTCTTCTTCAAAGCTCGATAAGACTCTCAGCTTAACTCTGTATTTCCCGGCAAATTCTACCGATCGCAATTGCAATACCTTTGAGCCCAGACTTGCCATTTCCAGCATTTCTTCAAAAGTAATGGTATTTAATCTTCTTGCTTCGGCGACAACACGAGGATCCGTGGTATAAATTCCATCCACATCCGTATAGATCTGACATTCATCCGCTTTCAAGGCTGCTGCCAATGCAACGCCCGTAGTATCCGATCCACCGCGACCGAGCGTTGTGATACTTCCCTTTTCGTCGGCGCCCTGAAATCCGGCGACGACAACGACATAACCGGCATCCAGGTCCGCGCGGATTTTTGCTTCATCAATACTGAGGATACGGGCTTTGGTATGTGTGCTATCAGTCAGAATTCTAACTTGCGGGCCGGTGTAGCTTTTTGCCTTGACATTCAACTCCATCAAGGCCATCGCCAGTAATGCGATGGATACTTGTTCGCCGGTTGAAATCATGACGTCTAATTCACGTGGATCAGGATTTTCTTGAACTTCGTGAGCCAATGCAATTAGCCGGTTCGTTTCGCCACTCATAGCTGAAACGACAACGACAATCTGGTGTCCTTGTGAATGAAATTTTGCTACTCTGCGGGCAACGTTTTTTATCCGTTCGGTACTGCCTACTGAGGTACCGCCATATTTCTGTACGTAAAAAGCCACGAATTAATTATCCGCTAATTTTAAAATAAGAAAGGAAAGCGGCGTAATTCTACACACTTAATTTATAGAAAACCAGATTAAGCCGCTTCAAAAAACACAAACTGCCTTTCTATTTTTAGCATACTGCTATGGCTTCTATGTCGACTCTTGCTTGCAAATATTTTTAAGTTTATGTAATAAAATCATTTGCAACTCACTATTAACCCAAGCTTTGCGCGGTATTGCCCAGAGTCCGCTATGAGCGAATGCTTTACACTGCAATGCACTCTCTTCCGGCATGAAAACAATATCGGTCTCTGCAAAATGAATTTCTTTTTGTGTGAAACGATGATTTTCTGCATATGAGTGAAGTTGGGCATTGAGGTTCGCTTTCTGAATAAGCTCATAGAGCCATTGCACATTATCGGAGTCGGTAACGATATGAATCGGCTCATTTCTGAAATCGGAAACGGCTTTATGTATTTCCGGATGAAGTACATTATAGGCAGTTTCATTGATCGATTTCATATTGTAGGTTTTACCCGGCAGATTTATGTTGTAATAATCCTGCATATTATTGGTTACGATAATGCTATTTTTTCCCAAGTCGCCGATAGCTGTGCGTAAAGGGCCTGCCGGCAGTAGAAGACCGTTACCAAAGCTTGGTTCGCTAAAGTCGGCAACAATTAATTCAACATCGCGTTCCATGCGGTAATACAACAAACCATCATTGCTGATGACGATATCGCATTCAGGATGTGCTTTCAAAAGGGCCTGAGCAACCACGGCTCTATCACTTCCGATCCAAACAGGGCATGATTCTCCGCACAAATGTGCTAGCAACATTGTCCTGCTGTCGTAATTATGCTGCTTATTGCTGTTTGGAGTAACTGCTACAGGGGAACCGGAATTTTCCGCATGACCGCACGTGATGATTCCGGGATGAAAGCCTTGCGCCACCAACAGATCCACCAGCCAGAGTAGCAGCGGTGTTTTGCCGCCATCGCTGATATTAATGCTATCGACAACAATGACAGGTACTGGCAGTTTGATTGAGGGAAAAATATCCAGCCAGTACCATAATTTTTTTAATAATACGAAAAAACGGTACAAAACGCTCAACGGCCACAGCAAAATATGCAGTGGGGTAATGCGATGCCAATAAAGCTCTGACAATTTCATATTTTACTTCCATATGGAATTTCGATTATGGCGAGAATAGTACATGCAATTGCTATCCGGGTGCAGCGGGATATGATGAAATTTGTACGCAACCTATATCCAATCCTTATGATTTGTGTGAATATCCGGCATAATCGTTTCCTATTGGATTTGATCTTCCGTATTCATAATGTGCTTGCTGTATTTTCTTAATTAGATAAGCAAAAGTTATCATGGAAATATCTGTAAACCGGTTGCTTGTTCCGACGCTGTCGGGTGATGGTAAACCTAAAAAACCGCATCAAATAGCTTATACCGCTTGGGGAAATGCGCAGAATCCGCATGTCGTGATCTGCGCGCACGGCTTGACGCGTAATTGCCGTGATTTCGATTATCTGGCGCAAGCGCTACAAACGGACTGCCGGGTGATCTGTGTCGATGTCGTCGGACGCGGTCAAAGTGATTGGCTCGAACAGGCGCATGATTATGATTATTACCCGTTATATCTATCCGATGCGATGTCGCTGGTGGCGCACATACAATCTCAGTATGAAAAGAAAATCACCTTGGATTGGGTCGGTATTTCCATGGGCGGATTGATCGGCATGATTCTGGCGATACAGCCCAATCAGCCGATAGCGATCAATAAACTGGTTTTGAGCGATATCGGCCCGCTCATTCCCGCCGTTGCACTGCGAAGAATTGCCGATTATGTCGGCAAAGACCCGCATTTTGGCAGTTTCGAAGAATTCAAGCAGTATATGAAAGCGATTTCCGTGTCATTCGGACCATTGTCGGAAGCACAATGGAATCACATGGCGATTCATACTGTTCGAGAATATCCGGACGGTACATACGGCTTTCGCTACGACCCGAGGATTGCCGTCAGCTTCCAAGAACATGAGATCACCGATATTGATTTGTGGGCGCAGTGGGATCAGCTGACGGTACCAACTTTGGTTCTGCGCGGCATGGAATCGGATATTTTGTCGGCGGAAACGGCCGCGCAAATGCAATTGCGCGGTGCAAAAGCCAAAATTGTTGAATTGCCCGGCATTGGCCATGCACCCATGTTAATGGATGACAATCAAATAAAGATTGTGCGGGATTGGATTTTATCTTAAGGAAAGGTAATACCATGGGAAATTTTGCTGGCGCATATTGATGTCCTATATGGAAATTGAGAATTTACTTGAAGGATTGCCAAATATCTTTCCAGAGCATAAATTCATGTCGAAGATTCTGGTGGATTTTGATTAATTTTTAGAAAAGGTATCTGTGTTATGAAGGGAATTCTTATGATCGGCTCACTGGTATCTTCCTTGATTCTTTACGGAATATTCATGATGACCGGTAATGGCTCGTTGCTGGCTTTTGTATTGTTAGGATTGCTGATCTCGTTTATCTGCGCTATGTTATTTCTGTCGAATAAATAACAATCAAGTCCAAAATTACCACTGGATAACAAGTCAAGTCGACAGTCACAATAAGCTAATCCGAAACTTCACGTCACCTTGTAGTCACACATGCATTCAGAAAAAATCGCTCTGACACAAACCGTACAAAAAGGAGGATGTGCTGCCAAAGTTGCCGCAGCGGAATTGCGGTGCATTTTGCAGCAAGTCAGATTTCCGGTTGCGCATCCTGCGCTGTTGGTGGATGGAAGGCTGTTTGACGATGCTGCGATCTATAAAATCAGTGAAACGGTAGCGCTAGTGCAAACACTGGATTTCTTCACGCCAATCGTCGACACGCCGAAGCTTTTCGGTGAAATTGCCGCCGCCAATGCGCT
>JBDHRU010000081.1:0-9929 GCA_039807765.1 Nitrosomonas sp.
GATACCTTGCGTTTTTTTGTGAACTCAACGGTGGGAATGTTCGGGCTTTTTGATATGGCGTCGCATATGGGATTGCAGAAGAACGATGAAGATTTTGGCCAAACACTCGGAGTGTGGGGTGTGGATCCCGGATCTTACTTATTCATTCCCCTTATCGGTCCGAGTAGCGAACGTGACGTAACCAATATTCCCATAGGCGTTTTTACCAATGTATTATTTTATGCCGGTCTTGTAGTGGGGTCATACTTTGCGGCTCCTTTGACTATTTTAGGCGCTATCGATAAACGTGCGCGCCTGATGGGGGCAATGCGAATTCGCGATGAAGCTGCAATTGATCCCTACTTATTCGTGCGCGAAGCCTCCATGCAACAACGTGAATTTCTCGTACACGATGGCAAGCTGCCACTGGATCTTTATGACTCTGAGTCTTTTCGGGATAATCCTTTTGAAAAAGACGGGAAAAAGAAAAAATGATGAATGTGAATTATCATCTCGCGCTTGTTCTTGTGAACTATTTACGGAAAGGGCGCTTGTGCATGTAAAACAAAATCGGCTTGAACGGTAGCGAATGATTTATCCATTGGGGAATTTGTAACGTAATTAAGTGCCTAGGAACATATGAACGGATTTCAAAGAATAGCGGCTGTAGCGCAGCAACCGGATGATTCTGCGGTTAACAGCGAATCACCTGAATCGTATGCAGCACCAACCCTGAATCAGGATGGAATCAATACTGCCGAGCTGGAGACGAAGTTTGCTCAAGCGCGTGCGGCCATGCTGGCATTACAGAATCCGGACGGACATTGGTGTTTTCCGCTCGAAGCTGATTGCACCATTCCGGCCGAATATATTTTGATGATGCATTTCATGGATGAAATCGACACCATTCTGGAAAACAAAATCGCCCGCTTCATCCGGGATAAGCAAGATATGATCCATGGCGGCTGGCCGCTGTACTATGGCGGTGCGTTTGACATCAGTTGCACGATCAAATCGTATTATGCGCTGAAGCTGGTGGGCGACTCGACCGATGCGCCGCATATGGTGCGCGCACGGGAAGCTATTCTGCAGCGCGGTGGAGCGGCCAAAGCGAATGTCTTTACCCGATTGCTGCTAGCCATGTACGATCAGATTCCGTGGCGCGGTGTACCGGTGGTGCCGTCGGAACTGATGTTGTTGCCAAGCTGGTTTCCTTTTCATATCAGCAAGGTTTCGTATTGGTCGCGCACGGTGATGATTCCGCTGTCCATTTTGTGCACGATGAAAGCGCGCGCGATCAATCCGCGCGAGGTCGATATTCGTGAGTTATTCATCGTGCCGCCCGAAGAGGAGAAAAATTATTTT
Source organism: Nitrosomonas sp. (assembly GCA_039807765.1). GTDB lineage: Bacteria > Pseudomonadota > Gammaproteobacteria > Burkholderiales > Nitrosomonadaceae > Nitrosomonas. The sequence continues at coordinate 1,345 of JBDHRU010000081.1, forward strand.
CCCAAGGCGGATACACTGTTGAAGCGCGCTTTTATGCTGGTTGAGCGTATCTTGTCGCGCATCGAACCGAAATTGCCGCAATCGATCCGGCAATATTCGATTCGCAAAGCGGAACATTGGACGCTCGAGCGCCTGAACGGTGAATGTGGTATCGGCGCCATTTTTCCGGCCATGGTCAATGCGCATGAAGCGCTAACTTTGCTCGGTTATGATTATGATCATCCGAATCGCGTGCAGTGCCGCAACGCGCTGCGCGGATTGCTAGTTGACGAAGGCGAACGTTCTTGGTGTCAGCCTTGCACATCGCCGGTCTGGGATACGGTGCTGACGAGTTTGGCACTGCAAGAGGATCCGACGACCGACCAGGAGTCGGTGTTGAAAGCACTGGATTGGCTGGTTGAACAGCAAGTTCTGGAGGAACCGGGCGACTGGCGCGACAAGCGTCCCGATCTGTCGGGTGGCGGCTGGGCTTTCCAGTATGCCAATCCGCATTATCCGGATCTCGACGATACCGCTGCGGTAGCTTGGGCACTGGAACAAGGCGCGGCGGAGCGGTATCACAAATCGCTGGAACGCGCAGCCAATTGGCTTGCGGGAATGCAATCACGCAATGGCGGTTTTGCGGCTTTCGATATTGATAATATCCATCACTATTTGAATGAAATTCCCTTTGCCGATCATGGTGCATTAATCGATCCGCCGACCAGTGACGTGACGGCGCGTTGTGTCGGCTTGCTGGGAAAATACGGCAAGCATCAGCGGGAAGTCTGGCGCGGTATCAGCTTTTTACTGCATGAGCAGGAGAAAAATGGTTCCTGGTTCGGGCGCTGGGGAACGAATTATATTTATGGCACCTGGTCGGTGCTGGAAGCCTTCCGGCTGGCTAAATTCGATATGCAGCACCATTCGGTGCGCCGTGCCGTGAAGTGGCTGGAATCGGTGCAAAGAGTAGACGGTGGTTGGGGGGAAACTAATGATTCCTATCTGGATACTCAGCTGGCAGGCCGGTTTCCCGAAACCAGCACGGCATTCCAAACGGCTTGGGCAGTGCTGGGTCTGATGGCGGCGGGCGAAGTTCATAGCGAATCGGTACGCAGAGGCATCCAGTATTTATTGCACAACCAATCCAGCGATCATTTGTGGGAAGAGCCGTGGTTTACCGCACCGGGCTTTCCGCGGGTTTTCTATCTGCGCTATCACGGTTATTCAAAATTCTTCCCAATATGGGCGTTGGCGCGCTATCGTGTTTTGACAAGGGAAAGTATGAATTGAAAATTATTGGAGTGGTGTCAGCGCTGAAATCTGAAGCAAGCTGCTTAGTTGAAAAGCGGCGCTTTCCACTTTACCAGGTGGTCGAAATCGGAGAAAGAACCTCGTTTTGTCTTAGTAGCATCGGAAGCAAGGCGGCGCGAGGGGCGGCATTGAAATTGCGTGAGCACGACATCAATGCTCTGGTCAGTTTCGGCGTGGCGGCTGCAGTGAGTAACGAGCTGATTCCCGGGGATCTGGTGCTGCCTGAAGCGGTTACGATGAACGGTGAGATCTTGCCGGTGGATTTGGAATGGCGTAATCGGCTAGTGGGTGCAATGTCAAAACATGTCACTGTTGCTGGCGGGATTCTGGCATCTTGCGAAGAACCGCTAACCTCCACTCAGGCAAAACTTGCGTTGGGGGAGGAGACAGGCGCTTGCGCGGCGGATATGGAAACGGCAGCGATAGCAAAAGTGGCGGCCGAAGCAGGTATCTCGTTTCTCGCTATTCGCGCGATTGTCGATCCTATTGAATTTTCTCCGCCGGAAGCACTGATGAGTGCGGTCTATCCGGATGGCAGCGTGGATGCGATTCAGTTGATTAAATTAGTGCTGAGCGGATCCGTATCGATTAAGACATTGATCCATCTTGGGCTTGGCATGCATGTGGCGCGCTCCGCGTTGCTTGAAGTCGTGCAAAGAACCGGATTGACTTTTGCTAGCGACTACACGCCTTCTTATCGTAATCTTCAGGGAAATCAGAGCCAATCAATCAATAACGAGTGACTGTAATTGCAATGCAGCCAGTTGTGCGTACAGCGGACTGGATTGCAGCAACTGCGCATGCGTTCCTGTCGCATCCAGCCGTCCATGATTGAGCACGGCAATCCGGTTAGCGGATTGCACAGTTGCCAGGCGGTGAGCGATGACCAAGGTGGTGCGGTTGCGCATCAACTGCTGCAACGCTTGCTGCACCCAATGCTCGCTTTGTGCGTCCAGCGCACTGGTGGCTTCATCCAGTAACAAAACCGGCGCATCCGCCAGAATCGCCCGGGCAATGGCCAAACGCTGTTTCTGCCCGCCTGATAAACCCAATCCGGAATCCCCCAAGTGTGTTTGATAGCCTTGTGGCAGTTGACAGATAAATTCATGCGCGTAAGCGGCAATAGCGGCTGCTTCTACTTCCGCATCGCTGGCATCGGGACGGCCATAGCGCAGATTGTCGCCGATGGTGCCGTAAAACAACGCTGGGTTCTGCGATACCAGCGCAAAGCAGCGGCGTAAATCAAACAGATCGAGATCCCGGATATCGATGCCTTCCAGCTTAATGGAACCGGATTGACTGTCAAAAAAACGCAGCAGCAGATCGAACAATGTCGATTTACCCGCACCGGAAGGACCGACCAGCGCCAGCGTTTCACCCGCCCGGATGGTGAGCGACAGATTGTCAATCGCCGCTACCTCGGGACGGGAAGGGTAAGCGAAGCGCAATTGGTGAATCTCGATGTTTCCGGATACTGCAGCAGGTGAAGGATGCGGTTTTTCCGGCGATTGAATCCGGTTGGGTGCTTGTAATAACTCTACCGTGCGCTCGGCAGCACCAGCGGCGCGCTGCAATTCACCAATAACTTCCGAAATCGATGCCACGGCGGAGCCGACGATTACGCCGTAAAACACAAAAGCTGCCAATTCGCCCGCACTGATGCGTCCTTCGATTACGTCCATACCGCCCACCCAGAGCATCAGCCCGACGGCGCCCATCACCAGCAAAATGACCAGCGTGATCAGTAACGCGCGTTGCAACGTGCGCTGTTTGGCGACGGCAAAAGCTTCTTCAACATGATCGTGAAACTTATGCTGATCGATGGATTGGTGATTATAGGCCTGCACGGTTTTGATCTGCCCAAGCACTTCGCCGACATAGGCGCCGACTGCGGCGATTTTATCCTGACTTTGGCGCGACAAATGCCGCACGCGGCGGCCATAAATCAAGATCGGTACTACCACTAGCGGCACGCAAATCGTCACCAGCGCCGTCAGTTTCGCATTGGTGATAAACAGCCAGATGATGCCGCCAATCATCATGATCAAATTGCGCAGCGCAAACGATATCGACGAGCCGATCACGGTTTGCAGCAACGTCATATCGGCAGTCAAACGCGACTGAATTTCGAGGCTGCGGTTTTCCTCGAAAAAACCCGGATGCAAATGGATCAGATGATTGAATACGCGGCTGCGGATATCGGCAATTACCCGCTCACCGAGCCAGGTGACCCAGTAGTAACGCGTGAATGTGCCGATGGCCAAAGCGATCACCAGCAGCAGAAAGATCATCACATACTGACTCAGCAGCTCCTTGGATTGCGTGGCAAATCCCTGGTCGATCATCAGCCGGATGCCTTGTCCGATCGACAGGGTAATCGTAGCGGTAAATAACAGCGCCAGCAAACTGTAGACGACCTGGCGCCGGTATGGCGCGATAAACTGAGCTGCTTTTTTGATGCTTTGCCAGCGGGTTTGCGTGTTCTTAGGAGAATCTGTCATGAATGAATCCCGCCGAATAGCGGGTGCTGCTGTGATAGCTATAAGCTGGATGGATTAATCTTGAGAATCGGGTTTTTTCACAAATCCGGCAATGAGCAGTATCCAGGCGATGATCAACCCAATAATGGCAGGGATATGCGTCAGTTTGACAAATTGCTCCTGCCACATAGCGCCGCCACTGGCACCGGCTTGTTGCGCCGCGATTGAGAGTGACTCCGCAGTACCCCACCAGGCATTGGCGATTTCGGAAATGACCGTGAGCCACGTCAACCAAGCTGCAATCAGCATAACCAAAGCCGAGCGCGTGCTGACCTTATGTGGCAGCGTAAGAAGCAGCACCGCCATCGATATGAACAGCATACCGTTCAGCACAGCTTGAATGTGTGCGCTCAATGCTAATCTTGGAAACGGCGTATGCGGTATCACTAATCCCCAGATAATACCGACTAACACCAGTGCCAGTCCATGGATCAGGATTTGTCTTGCTCTGTTTTGTACATTCACGTTGTTTCTCCTGAACGCGCTAGCTTACCTGCAACAATCCTTTGGGGGGTATCTTAGAGGAAATCGGTAACTCTAATCACTCCGTTTCGTCACTTCCACCAAATGATAACCAAACTGTGTTTTAACCGGGCCTTGTACTTCGCCGACCGGTGCGCTGAATACGACGGTATCGAATTCTTTCACCATTTGCCCGCGGCCAAATTCGCCTAAGTCACCACCTTGCTTGCCGGATGGGCACAGTGAATGTTGTTGCGCTATTTCGGCGAAACTGGCGCCGTTTGCGATTTCGCTTTTCAGGTTGTTACATTGTTCTTCGGTTTTTACCAGAATATGACGTGCGCTGGCTCGTGCCATGGGATTCTCCTGTATTTATCAAAAATAATTTGTCGTACATGGTACATTTAAGCACAGATTGGCGTGCTGGTTGAAGAATTGTGCCATTTTTACGTTGCGAGGGTTTGATGAATTTTTTGTGGGATGCCGGTGTAAATGCTTGAGTTAATCAATGTCAATAAAGCGTATGCCGGAGGGCGCAGGGTGCTGGCCGATTTGAGTTATACGCTCAACAGCGGCGAGTATGTCGCGATCATGGGCGAGTCGGGGGTAGGCAAGTCGACGTTGCTGAATCTGATCGCCGGGCTGGATACGCCGGATTCGGGCGAGATTCGCATCAACGGTGTGGCGATTTCCTCGCTTGGCGACGATGCCGCGACGCAATTGCGGCGCGAGCAGTTCGGGTTTGTTTTTCAGGCATTTCATGTGTTGCCGCATCTGACGCTGGCGCAGAATATCGCGTTGCCGTTGCTGCTGAACGGTAAAACCACGGAGCGTGTGCAACTGATGCTGGAACAGGTCGGGTTGCAGGGGCGCGGCGATCATTTTCCGCGCCAGTTGTCGGGCGGCGAGTTGCAGCGCGTGGCGATTGCGCGCGCATTGATTCACCGGCCCAGGCTGGTGCTGGCAGACGAGCCGACCGGCAATCTCGATCCCGATACCGCGCATGAAATCCTACAGTTGATGCGCGTGGAAATCAAAAGCAACGGTGCAACTGCGATTCTCGTGACGCATTCGCATGCGGCGGCGGCTACAGCGGATTTCGTACTGAATTTAACCAAGGATGGTTTGCATCCAGTGAAGCCGGGCGAAAGGGCATGAATACGGCTACGTTATCCCGCTGGTTGCTGGCCGGTGAGTGGCGTGCGCACTGGTTGCAAGTGACGGTAGCGTTGATCGCCATCGCCATCGGCGTGGCCATGGCATTCTCCATTCATTTGATCAATACCGCCGCATTCAACGAATTTTCTGCGGCCAGCAAAAGCCTATCCGGGCAATCGGACTTGCAGGTGCGTGGGCGCACAGCGTTTTTTGACGAATCGCTGTACCCCGTGCTGGTCAATCATGATGGTGTCGCGGTGGCGAGTCCGGTGTTGGAGTTCGACGTTGCGATACCGGGCAAAGCACAGAACAGAAACGATCACAAGTTGAAAATCATCGGTGTCGACATGTTCCGCGCGGCGCAGATTTCACCTGATCTGATCGGATTGACTGAGGAAGGGAAAACGCTCGACCGGTTGGCGGACGATGCGATTTTTCTGTCGCCTGCGGCGATGGAATGGTTGCAGGTTGAACAAGGCGATGCATTGCAATTGCACGCCGGATTGCAAACCATCACGCTGCGGGTGGCTGGAGGATTGGTGCGCGCACGTGCGGGGCAGCGCATTGCGGTGATGGACATCGGTGCGGCGCAGTGGCGTTTTCAACATCTTGGGGTGTTGTCTCGCATCGAGCTGAAACTGCGGAATGGCGTCAATCATGCAGCGTTTAAAGCCAAGCTGACTGAAGAGCTGGGTGATGCATATTGGGTGACTGAGATCGTGGATCAGGAAAAACGCATTGCCAATATGTCACGCGCTTATCGTATCAACTTGAACATGCTGGCGCTGGTGGCGTTGTTTACCGGCGCGTTTCTGGTGTTTTCCACGCAAGCGCTGTCGGTTATGCGGCGGCGGCAGCAATTTGCATTGCTGCGCGTGCTGGGGCTTACGCGGCGGCAATTGCTGCGGCAGATCGTTACCGAAGGTGGAATTCTGGGGGTGATTGGCTCGATGACGGGATTGGCGCTGGGTTATGCGGCTGCGGTGCTGGCGATCCGGTTGTTGGGTGGCGACCTGGGTACTAATTTTTTTCCGGGCGTTAAACCGGACATTCATTTCGATCCTTGGGATGCGGCGCTATTTTTCACCGTGGGTCTGGTCGTGACGGTATTGGGAAGCATCGCTTCGGCATTGGAAGCGGCACGCGCCAAACCGGCAGTGGCATTGCGCTCCGGTAGCGAGGATACAGCCATGGCAAAATTGTCCACACCGTGGTTTGCGCTGGCGTGCTTATCGCTTGCGTTGATATTCACACAATTGCCGCCAGTTTTCGAGTTGCCCATCTTCGGCTATCTGGCCATTGTATTGCTGCTGATCGGTGGCATTGCGCTGATGCCGCGTTTGACCGCGTGGTTCTTTTCAACTCTATCGATGCGATGGCAGCGACGCCGGACCGGCTTTATATCCACGCTGGCGCTGGCGCGTCTGGCGAATGCGCCGAATCAGGCTGCCATCGCACTGGGCGGCATATTGGCGAGTTTCAGTCTGATGGTCGCGATGGCGATCATGGTGACAAGCTTCCGCATCTCGATCGATCATTGGTTGGGGCGTGTGCTGCCGGCGGATTTATACGTGCGCGCTGCCGCCAGTGGCGATTTGCAAGCGGATGCACAAGGGGCAATTGCTGGGCTGCCCGGTTTCGATCGGGTGGATTTTTTTCGCACTCAACAACTGACGCTGGATGTGAACCGACCGGAAATCACGCTGTTCGCACGGCCTGTTGATAAAGTGGATGCGCGTAACACACTGCCGTTGACGGATGACATGATTGCTTCCGGAGCATTGCCGGAAAATGCTATGCCGGTGTGGGTGTCGGAAGCGATGGTGGATTTATACGGCTACCGAGTAGGGGATAAAGTGACCTTGCCGATTGGCGCAACACCCAGCGAATTTCTGGTTGCCGGAGTATGGCGCGATTACGGCCGTCAATTTGGTGCGATTCAGATGCAATTGGCGGATTATCAAGTATTGACCGGCGATTTGAGCATTAATACCGTGGCTATGTGGGTGCGGCCGGGCGTCAGTCCGGACGCGGCGATTGCCGGATTGCGTCAGTTGCCGTTCGGCGCCGCGTTGGAGATTTCGCGTTCGAGCGATATGCGCGCCTTGAGTCTGGAGATTTTTGACCGCAGCTTTGCGGTGACCTATTTGCTGGAACTGATTGCAGTGGTGATCGGTTTGCTCGGTGTGGCGGCGAGTTTTTCCGCGCAGACACTGGCGCGTATCAAGGAATTCGGGATGCTGCGGCATATCGGTGTCATGCGGCGGCAAATTCTTACGATGCTGGCGGCGGAAGGCGGTTTGCTGACTGCGCTGGGAATGGTTCTGGGGTTTGTATTGGGGTGGAGCATCAGCTTGATTCTGGTATTTATCGTTAATCCGCAATCCTTTCATTGGACGATGGAGCTGCATCTGCCGTGGAATTGGTTGGCCATGATCGCAGTGATCATGCTGGTTGCGGCGGCGTTGACGGCGTTGCTGGCCGGACGGCGGGCAGTTTCCGGTGAAGTGTTACGCGCGGTGAAGGAGGATTGGTAATGAAGCCCTGTAAACAGACTAAGATTAACGCGCAACGCATGATTGTGCTCATGCTGATGCTGTTCGGTTTTCTCGCAATGGAAGTGCTGGCCGAGTCAAACCGGTTGAAACCGGTGACGCCGGCTTACAAGCTCGTTTTTCCGCAGGACTATGGCGCGCATCAAGATTTTCGCATTGAGTGGTGGTATATCACGGGTTGGCTAGAAACAGAGAATAAGAAGCCATTGGGTTTCCAGGTGACTTTTTTCCGTTATGCAACCGATCAGAATCACGATAATCCCAGCCGATTTGCGGCGAAATATTTGATTATTGCGCATTTGGCGCTATCTGATCCGGATAACGGGAAATTGATACATGAAGAAAAATCGCTGCGGGAGGGTTTCGATCTGGCTTATGCCAGACCAGGCAATACCGATGTGAAATTGGACGATTGGACACTGGTGCGTGAGGAGGGCGGGCGTTACCAAGTCGATATGCAGGGCAGCGATTTCGGTTTGCGGTTATCGCTGACGCCAACACAAATGGCGATGCTGCAAGACCAAAACGGTTTTTCGCGCAAAGGGCCAAAACTGGAGCAAGCGAGCTACTATTACAG
>JBDHRU010000082.1:0-9855 GCA_039807765.1 Nitrosomonas sp.
CAAAAACTCAATAATCTTTCCAGTTTTGATTCGAAGACCCGCAATTTGCAGCGGCTGTTGGTGGGTAATGCCAGCGATGTCGAGATGGACGCCGCCGGCCGTATTTTGCTGCCGCCGCCGCTGCGTATTTTTGCCAGTTTATCCAAGGATGTGGTTTTAGTCGGTCAAGGATCAAAATTTGAATTGTGGGATGAAGGGCAGTGGAATATGCAAATTGAAGAAGCGCTGGCATTCAAGGATAGCGATATGCCACCCGAGCTGGACGGTTTTTCATTGTAATTGAAGCGGAAAAAAGCGGTCGATGCACATTCCGGTGTTGTTGCATGAAGCAGTCGATGCATTGGCGATCAAACCGGATGGCGCATACGTCGATGCGACATTCGGCCGTGGCGGCCATAGCCGTCTGATCCTGTCACGATTGAGCGAGCATGGCCGGCTCGTGGCGCTGGATCGGGATCCGGCTGCGGTCGTTGCAGGTAAGGCCATTGCCGACCGGCGATTTTGCATCCGCCACGGCAGTTTCTCGCACCTGCAGCGGATAGTGCAGCAGCTTGGGATTGCAAAAATTGATGGTGTATTGCTGGATTTGGGTGTGTCGTCGCCACAGCTGGAGGAAATTTCGCGCGGATTCAGTTTCCGCGCCGGCGGGCCGCTCGATATGCGCATGGACACCACGAGCGGACAAACAGCGGCGGAGTGGCTGGCGGCGGTTGCGGAAGATCAGCTGGAACGGGTGATCAAGGAATACGGTGAGGAACGGTTTGCACGCCAGATTGCCCGAGCGATTGTGATCGCGAGGGCACGGCAGCCCATTGTGACTACTTCGCAGCTTGCCGAAATCGTCTCGGCGGTGGTGCGCACGCGTCAGTGCGAGAGCATACGGCATCCGGCGACGCGTACTTTCCAGGCAATCAGGATTTTTCTCAACCGGGAACTTGAGGAATTGTCGCTGGTGCTGCCGCAATGCGTGGAATTGTTGAATTCGGGCGGACGGTTGGTGGTGATCAGTTTTCACTCATTGGAGGATCGCATGGTCAAACAATTTATGCGCAAGGCTGCCAGCACGGATGAATTGCCGCGCGGCGTGCCGCTACGGGAAAAGGATGTGCAAAGGTTGAGTAAACAAACCTTGCGTGTGATCGGCCGGGCGGTGCGTCCGAGCGAACCGGAAGTGGTGGAAAATGTACGGGCAAGAAGCGCGGTAATGCGCGTGGCTGAGAAAGTAACCCTCAACGGATGACAGGATGTTCAAACTGAACATTTTTCTGGTTTTTATATTAATTGCTTGTGCGCTGGGCGTGGTGACCTCGCAGCATATGGTGCGCAAATTATTCATGGCGCTGGAAAATGAAAAGGAAATCGAGCGCAAGCTGGATGTGGAATGGGGCAGACTGCAACTGGAACAGAGCACCTTGATCATGCATGGCCGGATAGAGCACATCGCGCGCGAGCATCTGAAAATGACCGTGCCTGCTGCCACTAGCATTCAAATCGTATCGATCAATGAGGCTGAAAACCGACTGGATGCGAAAGGTTTAAAACCATGATCAAACCCGAATTACGGCAAATCAAGCTATCGGCGTGGCGTTCGCTGCTGCTGTTCGGTTTGCTGGTGCTGGGGTTGATCAGTTTGGCCGGGCGCGCGGCGTACTTGCAAGGCATGCACCATGACTTCCTGCAGGAAAAAGGCGAGTCGCGTTACAGCCGCATCGTGGAAATGAATGCCGATCGTGGCATGATTACCGACCGCAATGGTCATATCCTGGCAATCAGCTCACCGGTCGCTTCGATTTACGTCGATCCGAAAGTGGTAGAAATAAAACCGGAACAACTGAAGAAGATGGCCGGCTTGCTCGAGATGGACAGCGCCGAAATCAATGATCGCCTCAACCGGGAAAATAGCCGGTTTGTTTATTTGAAGCGGCAAGTGGTGCCGGATATCGCTGAAAAAATCATGAAGATGAAAATCAAAGGGATTCATTTAACCAGCGAATCCAAACGCTATTATCCGGAAAGCGAATTTGCCGCACATGTGCTGGGATTTACCGATATCAACGACGAAGGTCAGGAAGGCGTGGAGCGCGGCTGGCAAGATACGCTCGCGGGTGAATTAGGGCATCGCCGTGTACTCAAGGATAACAAAGGACAAATCATCGAGGACGTGGAAAACATCCGCCCACCTAAACCGGGGCAGGATCTGGTGCTGTCGATCGATCGCAGAATTCAATATCGCGCGCATGCGGAATTGAAAGAAGCAGTGCTGGCCAATAACGCCAAAGCCGGCAGCATCGTCGTGCTGGATGCACAAACCGGCGAAATTCTGGCCTTGACCAATTTGCCAGCGTATAACCCGAACCGGCGCTCATCCATCACCAATGAAAGACTGCGCAACCGGGCGTTGATCGATACGTTCGAGCCAGGGTCGACATTGAAACCATTTACCGTGGCGATAGCGATGGAAATTGGTAAAGTCAATGCCAACACAGTGCTGCAAACCGCGCCGGGGACATGGCAAGTAGGCAAAAAAACCATTCGCGATGTCAGCAATAAAGGCGAATTGACGGTGGCGCAAATCATCCAGCAATCGAGTAATGTCGGAACGTCAAAAATCGCCTTATCGCTGGAATCGCAAACGATGTGGGAAATGTTTAACCGTTCCGGGTTCGGCACACTGACGAATTCCGGTTTTCCCGGTGAAGCCAGCGGCATATTACGTCCCTACAATAAATGGCGGCCGATTGAACAAGCCACCATGTCGTACGGTCATGGTATATCCACCAGCCTGATGCAATTGGCGCGTGCCTATACGATTTTCGCCAGCGGTGGCGAATTAAAGCCGATCTCGCTATTAAAACAAAACATGCCGGTGATGGGACAGCGCGTCATCTCGCGCGATACTGCGCAGGCGATGAGCCGCATGCTGGAGATGGCCACCAAACCCGGCGGTACGGCACCGCTGGCGCAGATCAGCGGCTACCGCGTCGCCGGTAAAACCGGAACGGCGCATAAACTGGTCGATGGCCAGTACGCCAATAAGCGCTATATCTCCACGTTCGTCGGCTATGCGCCGGCATCGAATCCGCGCTTGATCGTCGCCGTGATGATCGACGAACCTTCCGCCGGTAAATATTTCGGCGGCGCCGTGGCGGCGCCGGTATTCAGCAAAGTGATGTCCGGCGCGCTGCGTATCCTGAATATTCCGCCGGATGCACCGGCCAACAATGTGATTACGTTTACCGCGACACCTGAGATGGGTGATGAAGGATGAGTGGGATGACAATCAAAAAGAAAGCATCTCGGTTGTTCGATCATCATCGTTTGGATGAACTGGATGTTGCGATCAAAAATCTGGTGACGGATAGCCGGCAGATAAAGCCCGGCGATACCTTTCTCGCCTACGCCGGTGAAACCGCGGATGGACGCAATTTCATTCCGCAAGCGATTGCCGCCGGCGCCAACGCCGTGCTGTGGGATCCGCGGGATTTTACCTGGAATCCCGAGTGGCGCATCCCGGCATTGGCGATCGATGAACTGAAAGCGAAGGCGGGTTCGATTGCCAGTCATGTATATGATCACCCGTCAGAAAAATTATGGATGGTCGGAATCACCGGAACCAATGGCAAAACATCGTGCAGCCACTGGTATGCGCAAGCGATGACAAGCTTGGGCAAAAAAACGGCTGTGCTGGGAACGCTTGGAAACGGTTTTTGCGGTGAATTGACAACGGCGGAGAACACGACGCCCGATGCCGCGGTGTTACAGCGCTCGCTGGCCGGATTCGTTGAACAGAGTGCGCACGGTGTGGCGATGGAAGTATCGTCGCACGGTTTGGTGCAAGGGCGGGTCAACGGCACGGTATTTGCCGTGGCCGTGCTTACTAACTTGTCACGCGACCACCTGGATTACCATCGCGATATGGACGATTATGCCGTCGCCAAGGCGCGCTTGTTTTTCTGGCCCGGTTTACAGTATGCGGTCATTAACATGGATGATGTGCTGGGCATCGAGCTATCGCGGCAGCTCGCCAATAAATCCACAACCCTGATCGGTTACGGATTTCACTATCCGGAAAAGCGTAATAATTTAGGCCAGCTCAAAATGGTTTATGGTTCCAATTTAAAAGTTGATATTCATGGTCTGGAATTTGATATTGAATTTGAGGATAATCGCGAACATTTGAAAATTGGTCTGCTGGGTAAATTTAATGCATCTAACTTGCTTGCCGTCGTGGCCGCCATGTTGGCAAGCGGAATCCGTTTATCGGATGCAGTTCGGTCGCTTGAAAATGTGCACCTCATTCCGGGCAGGATGGAAAAATACCAAGGAGTTGACCAGCCGATTATTATCGTGGATTACGCGCATACCCCCGACGCCTTGGAAAAAGTGCTGTGCACATCGCGCGAACTGTTGCGCAGCACACAACCAAAGAAACAGACATCCGGGCAAGGTGCACGGTTATTTTGCGTCGTGGGTTGCGGCGGCGATCGCGATAAAGGCAAGCGCGCCATGGTCGGCGAAGTCGCCACGCGGCTGGCGGATGAAGTCATTTTTACCAGCGATAACCCGCGCACGGAAGATCCTTTGAGCATTATTCAAGATATCGCAGCGGGCGCGGGTACGGACAATTACCAGATCGAACCCGATCGCGCACTGGCCATTTATCAAGCCATCGTCAATGCGCAAGACAACGATATTGTGCTGATTGCAGGCAAGGGTCATGAAAAATTCCAGGAAATAAAAGGGCGGAAGATCCCATTCAGCGACGCGGAAATTGTGCAGCAGGTGTTGAAGGATTTGGCCAGAAAAGTGCGGATTCAATCATGATGACGATCCGGGAAGCAGCACAAGTATTGCAAGCCGGATGGGATGGGCGGGACGGATTGTTTACCGGGGTCAGCACCGACAGTCGCACGCTCAAGCCGGGCGATCTGTTCGTGGCTTTGAGCGGTGACCGGTTCGATGGCAGCGCATTTATCGCCAGCGCCGAGGAAAAAGGCGCGGTTGCCGCGCTGATTTCGCAAACAGTCAGTGGCGAATTAACGGCCGGTATTCCGCTGTTGCGCGTCAAGGATACACGGCTGGCACTAGGGCAGCTGGCGGCACATTGGCGCAGCCGGTTTGCGCTGCCGGTGATCGGCGTTACCGGTAGCAATGGCAAGACCACGGTCAAGGAAATGATCGCCGCGATATTGCGTCAAGCTGCGGCGCGCGATGGCGCCGGTGTAAATGAACAAGCCGATCTGGTTCTGGCGACCGAAGGAAATCTGAACAACGATATCGGCGTACCGCAAATGTTGCTGCGTTTACAGCCGCAGCATCGCTACGCGGTGATCGAGATGGGTATGAACCATATCGGCGAGATCGGTTATCTCACCGGATTGGCAAAACCCTGCATCGCAGTAATTACCAATGCCGGGGCCGCACACATTGAGGGACTCGGTTCCGTTGAAGCAGTGGCGCGCGCCAAAGCGGAAATCATTGCCGGACTGGATTCGCAAGGGATCGCCGTGATCAATGCGGATGACCGTTACGCCACGCTGTGGCGGGAATATGCCGGTGCGCGTAAAACAATCAATTTCGGTTTGCATGAGAAAGCTTTGGTAAGCGCGGAGTTTCAGTCTGATCGATTGAGCAACCGGATTCAATTGCGATTACCGGATGGCCGTGTGACAGTGAAATTGCAAGCACCAGGCGCGCATAACGTGTATAACGCGCTGGCTGCAGCTGCCGCTGCGACGGCATTGGGAATCGGCAAGGAAACGATCGCCGCCGGTCTCGCATCGTTTCAAGGCGTAAAGGGCCGGTTGCAGAAAAAATCCGGCCTGCGCCATGCGCTGCTCATCGATGATACCTACAACGCCAATCCGGAATCGGTGCGCGCAGCTTTGGCAGTGCTGGCGGCAGCCTCGGGGAAAAAAATACTGGTGCTCGGAGATATGGGGGAATTGGGCAAATCCGCCATCGATCTGCATCGCACGATCGGGCGCGATGCGCGCGATGCCGGATTGGATCGCTTGTTGACGTTGGGCGAGTTGAGCGCCTACGCAACGGAAGAATTCGGCACAGGCGCACGGCATTTCAATGATATCGATGAATTGCTGCACGTGACCGAGGATTTGCTGGCGGATGATGTGACTTTGCTGGTAAAAGGATCGCGCTTCATGCGCATGGAGCGGGTGGTGCAGCAACTGGAGCAACCGGTGGAGCCATCATGCTGTTGACACTTTCACAATGGCTGGCGCAAGACATACGCGCATTCAATGTGTTCAGTTATATTACGTTGCGCACCGTCTTGGCTGCCCTGACCGCATTGGTGATTTCCTTCATCATCGGTCCGTTGATGATCCGCAAGCTGACGGCGTACAAAATCGGACAATCGGTGCGCGACGATGGTCCGCAAACGCATCTCGTCAAAACCGGCACACCGACGATGGGCGGCGCCCTGATTTTGATGTCGATCATACTGACAACGCTGCTGTGGTCGGACCTGAGCAATCGCTATGTTTGGGTGGTGCTCGCGACCACACTGGGATTCGGTGTGATCGGCTGGGTCGACGACTACCGCAAAGTGGTTCATCGCAATCCGAAAGGGCTTTCCGTACGCGCTAAATTTTTCTGGCAATCGCTAATCGCGCTCGCAGTCGCACTGTATCTGGCATCGATCGCGGAAATTCCGGCGCAAACCGACATGATCGTGCCCTTCTTCAAGGAGGTCGCGATTCCTCTCGGCGTAACGGGCTTTGTTGTGCTGACTTATTTCGTCATTGTCGGCACCAGCAATGCGGTGAATCTGACCGACGGCCTGGATGGTCTGGCCATCATGCCGACGGTGATGATCAGCAGCGCGCTGGCAGTTTTTGCTTACGCCGCAGGACACGTGGTCTTTGCCAAGTATCTCGGTATTCCCTATATCCCGAATGCCGGGGAATTGGCTGTGTTTTGCGGTGCCATGGCGGGTGCCGGGCTTGCCTTTTTATGGTTCAACGCCTACCCCGCTGAAGTATTCATGGGCGATGTCGGTGCATTAGCGCTGGGTGCTGCTTTGGGAATCGTCACCGTGATCGTGCGCCAGGAAATCGTGTTGGTCATCATGGGCGGCGTTTTTGTCGTGGAAGCGCTGTCCGTGATGCTGCAAGTGGCGTCATTTAAGCTGCTGGGCAAACGGATTTTTCGCATGGCGCCGCTACATCATCATTTTGAATTGAAGGGCTGGAAAGAAAATCAGGTGGTTGTCAGATTCTGGATCATCACCTTTATCTTGGTATTGGTTGGGTTGTCGACATTAAAATTACGATGAATGTGCAAGGGAAAACAATTTTGGTGCTGGGCATGGGCGAAACCGGCTTGTCCATGGTGAAATGGCTGTTACGTCAGGGCGCCACGGTGCGCGCTGCCGATAGTCGTTTGGAACCGCCGAACTGGCAGCAAATCGCAGTCGAATTTCCAGCCGTGCAATTGCACAAAGGCAAATTCACGGCGCCGGTTTTTGATGGCATCGACATGATTGCGATCAGCCCCGGTGTGCCGCTGGCTGATCCTGAAGTGCAGCGCGCCGTGCAACGAGGCATACCGGTGATAGGCGATATGGTGCTTTTTTCCTGGGCGCTCGAGCAGAGTCACTTGCCAAGACCCAAAGTCGTGGCGATTACCGGTTCCAATGGAAAAACGACAGTTACCGCCATGACCGGTGCCATGCTGAGGAAATCCGGTTGGAATGTGGAAGTAGCAGGCAATATCAGCCCTGCCGTGCTGAATGCGCTGATGCAGCACATGGATGCGGGTGATTGGCCGCAAGCCTGGGTGTTGGAAACTTCCAGCTTCCAATTGGAAACGACGCACAATTTAAACGCCGATGCCGCAACCGTACTCAATGTAAGCGAGGATCACCTGGACCGCTACAGCGGCATGCATGATTACGCCACTGCCAAGGCGCGGGTGTTTCTGCGAGAGGAAGCCGGTGAAGGTATTCAAATTTTAAACCGTAACGATCCCGGCGTTTGCGCCATGGCCCTGCCAGGTAGAAAGCAAATCACATTCGGCGTGGATGAGCCGCCTACCTCGGCGGATTACGGCCTCCACCATGATGGCGATGACTTGTGGCTGATGGAAGGTCACCAGTCATTAATGAAAGCCTCCGAGTTGAATGTTTACGGCCTGCACAACGCAGCCAACGCACTCGCGGCTTTGGCGCTATGCCGCGTGCTCGGCGCGCCCATCGGCCCGCTTTTGTCCGCACTGCGGGAATTCCGCAGCTTGCCGCATCGCATGGAAAAGGTGGCAGCATTCAACGGTGTCACTTTTTACGATGACTCCAAAAGCACCAATGTCGGCGCTACCGTGGCTGCCTTAAGCGGTATGAAGCAGAATGTCATTCTGATCGCCGGCGGCGACGGCAAGGGGCAGGATTTTTCCTATCTGCGGGAAGCAGTTGCCAATAATGCCCGCGCCGTCGTATTGATTGGTCGGGATGCGGGCATCATCGCGGGCGAGCTGAAAGATTGCGGCGTGCCTTTGCATTTTGCCGTGACCATGGAAGAAGCCATGCAAAAAAGTTTTTTGCTGGCGCAATCCGGTGATGTGATTTTGCTTTCACCGGCATGCGCCAGCTTAGACATGTTCAGGAATTATATTCATCGCGCGGAAGTATTCGTTGCCGCAGTCAAGGATTTGGAGAACAAATTCTTCAATTTTGGACAGAAAAAACACTAATCGATGATCTATCAGGCAAGCAATCAGAAACCAAGAATCATGGCCGATTTTGACCAGGCGCTGGTGTGGTCGGCCGTGCTGTTACTGAGTATCGGTTTAGTGATGATTTATTCCGCTTCGATTGCCATCGCCGAAGCACAGTTCGGTGCCGACCGCGCCGGTTATTATTTGTTGCGGCACGGCGCGTATCTGGGTGTCGGATTGTTGCTGGGATTGATCGCTTTTCAAGTACCGATGCAGCTGTGGCAGAAATACGTCACTTATCTGCTTATCACCGGCATTCTGCTGTTGATATTGGTGCTGGTACCCGGCATCGGCCATGAAGTAAACGGCAGCCAGCGCTGGATTTCGCTGTACGTGGTGAATATCCAGCCGTCCGAGTTCATGAAGTTTTGCATGGTGTTGTACGCCGCCGACTACGTGAATCGCAAGGCAGCTGATCTGAATTCCTTCTTCAAGGGATTTGTGCCGATCGCAATCGTGTTGTCCTTGGTTGGTGCTTTATTGCTGCTCGAACCGGATTTCGGCGCTTTCTTCGTGGTGGCCGCGCTGGCGATGTCGATTTTGTTTCTCGGCGGTGTCAGTTTGAAAATTTTCATCAGTCTGATCGCTATCTTGGCGTTCGGTTTGTACGAACTAATTTTGAGTTCGCCGTACCGGCTAAATCGTGTGGTTGCTTTCATGGATCCTTGGGCCGATCCGTATGGCAAAGGCTATCAGTTAAGCCATGCATTGATCGCATTCGGGCGCGGCGAATGGCTGGGCGTAGGTCTGGGTGGTAGTGTAGAGAAATTGTTTTATTTGCCGGAAGCGCACACCGACTTTTTGCTTTCAGTACTGGCTGAAGAGCTCGGTTTTGTCGGTGTGGCAACCGTGATTGTTTTGTTCATCTGGCTGATCACGCGCGCGTTTGTCATCGGTCGTCTAGCGGCAAAGCTGGGCAGCCCTTTCGCGGCGCTGGTGGCGCAAGGCATCGGTATCTGGATCGGCGTACAGGCGCTGATCAACATGGGTGTCAACATGGGCGTCTTACCGACCAAAGGATTGACATTGCCGCTGCTGAGTTTTGGCGGCAGCAGCATCACGGCGAATTGCATTGCGTTGGCGGTTTTGCTGCGCATCGACTGGGAAAACCGCCAGCGATTG
>JBDHRU010000003.1:0-41659 GCA_039807765.1 Nitrosomonas sp.
TTGACATTAATTTATAACAAATCTCGACAAGCAGCGATTACTAAAGAGCTATCTGAAATTGTCGGCGGTGCTGCTGCTGTTTAAACATTTTTGAATATAGAGTCTAGGGAACAACGATGAGTCAAGGAAAAATTGTTCAGTGTATTGGTGCGGTAATTGATGTGGAGTTTCCGCGCGAATCTCTGCCAAAAGTATATGATGCATTAATTATGGAAGACTCCGAGCTTACGCTGGAGGTACAACAACAGCTTGGTGATGGTGTTGTGCGCACTATTGCATTGGGATCTTCCGACGGATTGCGCCGTGGAATGATCGTAAAAAATACCGAAAAACAAATTACCGTTCCTGTTGGAACCAAAACATTGGGAAGAATTATGGATGTTTTGGGGCGCCCTATAGATGAGATGGGTGATATCGGTGCTGATCAGCAAATGTCTATTCATCGCGAAGCTCCCGCATTTGATGAGTTATCGGCATCCACGGAATTATTGGAAACCGGCATTAAAGTGATTGATCTGATTTGTCCGTTTGCTAAAGGTGGAAAAGTTGGATTATTCGGTGGTGCAGGTGTAGGTAAAACTGTTAATATGATGGAATTGATTCGCAACATTGCGATTGAGCACAGCGGATATTCTGTATTCGCTGGTGTAGGAGAACGCACCCGAGAAGGAAATGATTTTTATCATGAAATGAAAGAATCAAAAGTACTTGATAAAGTAGCGCTAGTGTATGGTCAGATGAATGAGCCACCGGGGAATCGTCTTCGTGTTGCATTGACCGGACTTACAATGGCGGAATCATTCCGCGATGAAGGGCGTGATGTTTTGTTCTTTGTTGATAACATCTATCGATACACATTAGCTGGAACCGAAGTATCAGCGTTGCTTGGTCGTATGCCATCTGCGGTGGGATATCAACCAACTCTGGCGGAGGAGATGGGGCGATTGCAAGAGCGTATTACATCAACTAAAACGGGCTCCATTACTTCAATTCAAGCTGTATATGTTCCAGCGGATGACTTGACCGATCCGTCACCTGCGACAACTTTTGGGCACTTGGATGCAACGGTTGTGTTATCTCGAGATATCGCCTCGCTGGGAATTTATCCGGCAGTAGATCCGCTTGACTCTACATCGCGTCAGCTGGACCCACAAGTTGTTGGCGAGGAACATTATAATACGGCTCGTGCTGTTCAGCAGACATTGCAGCGGTATAAAGAGTTAAGAGATATTATTGCGATTCTGGGCATGGATGAGTTGTCACCGGAAGATAAACTGGCGGTCAGTCGTGCACGCAAGATTCAGCGATTCTTGTCTCAACCGTTTAACGTTGCTGAAGTATTTACTGGTTCTCCAGGAAAATATGTTTCTCTGAAAGACACTATTAAAGGCTTTAAGGGAATTGTTGAAGGTGAGTACGATGAATTGCCAGAACAAGCATTCTATATGGTTGGCAGTATCGAAGAAGCCGTAGAGAAAGCTAAAACACTTCAATAAACCAAGAGAAAATAGTGATGGGTACCATATTTCATCTTGATATCGTTAGTGCAGAAGAATCTATTTATTCCGGCCCCGTTGAGTTTCTGGTGGCACCAGCACAAATGGGGGAAGTAGGTATTTATCCACGTCATACACCGATGTTGACAAGAATCAAATCGGGTATGGTGCGAATCAAAGCGCAGTTGAAAGAAGAAGAATTAGTTTACGTATCTGGCGGTATGTTGGAAGTTCAGCCTGATGTTGTGACGATATTAGCTGATACTGCGGTACGTAGTCATGATCTTGACGAGGTCAAAGCCCTCGAAGCGAAGCGTGCTGCTGAAGAAGCGATGAAGAATCATGAATCCGAATTGGATTATGCTAAAGCACAAGCTGAGCTGATAGAAGCCATGGCGCAATTAGCCGCGATTGATAAGCTAAGAAAACGCGGGCATTGATTGTGGTTATAAGTTCTAATGACAAAAAAGGCGACTAATGTCGCCTTTTTTGTATCTATTCTTCAAGTATCTACCTAGTTACAATGATGAGACTGATGCTTCAGCATAGTTGTTTAATGAAAATTTCTATCAAACTTTATTTGAAAAGTAAATTGTCGTGTCAAAGCTTAATGCAGTAATACTCGCGGCTGGAGCTGGAAAGCGCATGCAATCAGCGCTTCCCAAGGTGCTGCACACTTTGGCGGGAATGCCATTACTAGAGCATGTAATTAATGTGGCACGGATGCTGTCGCCCGACAGAATCTGTGTCGTTGTGGGGCATGGCAGCGACAAAATAAAGCAGCTGATTGATGGCAATGACTTAATCTGGGTATCGCAAGAACAACAACTGGGTACAGGGCATGCGCTCATGCAGGCTTTGCCGCAGTTAAATGCCGATGGATTCACATTGGTTTTGTATGGTGATGTGCCACTGGTTCGGATTCAAACCTTGCAGCAGTTAATCAATGTATCAGAAGAAAAGAATTGTGCGGTATTGACTGCGATTATCGATAATCCGCTTGGTTACGGTAGAATCTTGCGTGACTTAAAAACAAGGGGCGTTGTGGCAATCGTCGAGCAAAAAGATGCTACCGATGAACAGCAGAGAATCGATGAGATTAATACCGGAATAATGCTCATTCCTAATCAGTATTTGCATCGCTGGTTGCCAAAACTTGAAAACCAAAATTCACAGCATGAATATTACTTGACCGACATCATTGCGATGGCTGTTAAGGATGGCCTACAGGTAGCATCATCACAAGCGGAAAATTTCTGGGAGGTAATGGGTGTTAATAACAAGCAACAATTAGCTGTACTTGAAAGAATTTATCAAAAAAACTCTGCTGAGAAACTATTGGAGAAAGGGGTCAGCTTACGAGATCCGAATCGGATAGACGTGCGAGGCGAACTTGTTTGCGGTTCTGATGTTGAGATTGACATTGATTGCATTTTTGAAGGAACTGTCAGATTGGGAAATTCCGTTCGGGTAGGCGCACATTGCATATTAAAAAATGTCACGGTGGCACCCGGAAGTATTATTCATCCCTTTAGTCTGATTGAAGATACCGAAATTGGCGAGGATTGCAAAATCGGTCCTTATGCGCGCATCCGTCCAGGAACCTGGTTGGCTGAGAAAGTGCATATCGGTAATTTTGTCGAAGTGAAGAATAGTCAGATTGCCGCTGGCAGCAAAGCGAACCATCTCAGTTATATCGGTGATTCCACGGTAGGAAAAAATGTCAATATCGGTGCTGGAACCATTACATGCAATTACGATGGCGCCAATAAGTATCGAACCATTATTGAAGATGATGTATTTATCGGATCCGATACGCAGCTGATTGCGCCCGTCAAGATTGCAAAAGGATCGACTATCGGTGCCGGATCTACGATCACGAAAGAAACTCCGGAGAATCAATTGACCCTATCCAGATCGAAACAAATCACCATTGCGGGGTGGAAACGCCCGCAAAAATCAAAAACATAGTATATATCTAATCAGTATCGTTCTTTTTGCTCGCGTTGTAAGAGGAGTACGCTATGTGTGGAATAGTGGGTGCAGTAGCTAATGACAATGTTGTTCCGGTATTGCTGGATGGGTTATTACATTTGGAATACCGCGGCTATGACTCAGCCGGTCTGGTGGTAACGTGTAACGGTTTGCACAGATTGCGTACTACAGGCCGAGTAACCGAGTTGCAGAAACTTGTCAATGAGAAAAATGCCCATGGCTTGGCTGGCATTGCGCATACCCGCTGGGCAACGCATGGAGCACCTTCCGAGCGTAACGCGCATCCGCATTTTTCCGGAATGTCGGAATCTTCCATCCGCATCGCTGTTGTGCATAACGGCATCATTGAAAATCATGAAGTCATGCGCAAGCGCTTGCAAGCTGAAGGCTATGAGTTTGTTTCTGATACCGATACTGAAGTGATCGCGCATCTCATCGCATTCAATCTCAAGCATACCGATGATTTGCTGAACGCTGTCTGCACTTCTATTGCGGAACTACAGGGGGCCTATGCGATCGCGGTAATGGAAGAAGCGCATTCGGAAAGAATTGTGGTTGCGCGCAACGGAGCGCCGTTGCTGTTGGGGGTGGGGGAAAGCGGCAACTATGCGGCTTCCGATGCCTCTGCCTTGTTAAAAGCGACTCGGAATATGATTTATCTGGAGGAAGGGGATGTTGCCGAATTGACGCGCAATGGGTATCGCATTGTCAATTGTCTGAGCAACGGCTTGGTAAAGGAAGTTAAACGGGTTGTGCACGAAAGCAATCTTTCCAGTGATGCAATTGAACTGGGACCGTATGCGCATTACATGCAGAAAGAAATTTTCGAACAACCCAGTGCCGTGGCTAATACGTTGGAAATGGTTTTTAACGCGCAATCCATTTCTCCCAATTTGTTTGGTAGCGAAGCCGAGAAAATATTCTCCCAAACCAAGAGCATTCTTATTCTGGCATGCGGAACCAGTTATCATGCCGGATTGGTTGCGAGATACTGGTTGGAAACCGTTGCCGGTCTTCCGTGCAACGTTGAAATAGCCAGCGAATACCGTTATCGCAACCCGATTGCGGAATCCAATACCCTGGTGGTTGGAATTTCGCAATCGGGTGAGACCGCAGATACCTTGGCGGCGCTTAACTATGCTAAGAAGCTCGGCCATCAATACAGCCTCGCGATTTGCAATGTGCCGGAAAGCGCATTAATACGCCAAACCGATTTGCGCTTTCTTACGCGCGCCGGGCCCGAGATCGGTGTTGCATCGACCAAGGCATTTACCACGCAACTAGCCTCGTTGTTGCTGCTGACGATCACATTGGCCAAGATGCGCCAAAAATTATCAGCACAAGACGAACAACAAATGATTATGACGCTACGTCATGTGCCGATGGCTCTTCAGCATGCATTGCAAGTGGAGCCGCAAGTGCAAATCTGGGCAAAAAGCTTTGCACAAAAACGCCATGCATTATTTCTCGGTCGCGGTGTTCACTATCCCATTGCGATGGAAGGCGCGCTTAAACTAAAAGAAATTTCCTATATCCATGCCGAAGCTTACGCGGCGGGAGAATTGAAGCATGGACCGCTGGCATTGGTCGATGATGAGATGCCCGTTGTGGCGATTGCGCCTAACGATCAGTTGTTAGGTAAGCTCAAATCGAATTTGCAGGAAGTGCATGCCCGGGGTGGTGAGTTATATGTGTTTGCGGATGCAGATTCGCAGATCACACAGAGCAAAAATCTGCATGTCATCCGCCTATCGGAGCACACCGGATTGCTGAGTCCGATTCTGCATACCATCCCACTTCAGTTATTGGCTTATCATGTTGCTTTAGCGCGCGGCACGGATGTCGATAAGCCGAGAAATCTGGCAAAAGCAGTGACGGTTGAATAAAAATATCATTCCACATACTAGATAGGGTTCAGTAAGGTTGCAACAATAATGAACTGCACTTTCTTCTTTTACTGCTAAAAGACTGGATACTTTATCCATGGAATGCAGGGTGGTAATATGAAAATAATTAAACAAAAGGTGCATAGCAATGGCAGGTCATAGCAAATGGGCTAATATCAAGCACAAAAAAGCTGCGCAGGATGCCAAGCGCGGTAAAGTGTTTACCAGGCTTATCAAGGAAATAACAGTGGCCGCTCGCATAGGGGGGGGCGATCCGGACAGCAATCCGCGGTTGCGCTTGGCAGTGGACAAAGCATACGACCAGAATATGCCCAAGGATAATGTCGAGCGAGCGATAAAACGCGGCAGCGGCGCTCTGGATGGCGTCGATTATGAAGAAATTCGTTACGAGGGCTATGGGATCGCAGGTGCTGCGGTCATGGTGGATTGTATGACCGATAATCGCGTGCGCACGGTAGCCGATGTGCGCCATGCATTCACCAAATACGGCGGTAATCTTGGCACGGATGGGTCCGTCAGTTTTTTGTTTAAACATTGCGGGCAATTGATTTTTGCGCCGGGAACCGATGAAGACAAACTGATC
Source organism: Nitrosomonas sp. (assembly GCA_039807765.1). Lineage (GTDB taxonomy): Bacteria > Pseudomonadota > Gammaproteobacteria > Burkholderiales > Nitrosomonadaceae > Nitrosomonas. Next base: position 5,982 of record JBDHRU010000003.1, read on the forward strand.
GAGGAGGCACTGGAAGCTGGCGCAGAAGACGTGATCAGCAATGAGGATGGCAGTATCGAAGTGATTACAGCGCCTTATGAGTTCATCAATGTGAAGGAAGCATTGGAAAGAGCCGGATTCAAGGCCGAATTGGCGGAAGTAACCATGAAACCCGGTAATGAAGCGGTTTTAACCGGCGATGATGCAGTGAAAATGCAAAAGCTGCTGGATGCGCTGGAGAATCTTGATGATGTGCAAGATGTATACACTACAGCGGTTCTTGTTGAATAAAAATTCCACGATCGGCAGGTGAAAAAATCCGTATTCTGGGGATAGATCCGGGTTTGCGTATTACGGGTTTCGGTGTCATTGATAAGAACGGACGCGATCTAACGTATATCGGCAGTGGTAGCGTTAAGACTGTTGTAGGTGAATTGCCCTCCCGTTTGCAGCTGATTCTGAATAATCTGAGCGAAGTCATTGCGTTGTATCAACCCGAGCATGTTGCCATCGAACAAGTTTTCGTCAATATCAATCCTAAGACTACTTTGTTGCTCGGTCAGGCGCGGGGTGCGGCGATTTGCGCTGCCGTCATGAGTAATCTGCCAGTGGCCGAGTATACCGCGCTGCAAATAAAACAAGCTGTAGTCGGTAATGGTCACGCCAAGAAAAACCAAGTGCAAGAGATGGTGATGCGCTTGCTCAGGTTAACCGGAAATCCCAGTGCCGATGCTGCGGATGCTTTAGCGTGTGCAATATGTCATGCACATGGAGGGCTCGGTTTGGGGCGTGTTGCGACGGCAGGTTACCGCATGAAGCGAGGGCGTTTGGTGTGATTGGACGATTAACCGGTACATTGCTGGAAAAACATCCGCCGCAGGTGCTGTTGGATGTACAGGGCGTCGGTTATGAGGTCGACGTGCCGATGAGCACTTTTTATGAACTTCCGGTGCCTGGTACACAGATAACTTTACATACACATTTGGTGATACGGGAAGATTTGCATCTGCTGTTCGGTTTTGCAACAGAATCGGAGCGTCAGACCTTTCGTCAGTTGATCAAAATTTCGGGTATCGGCGCCAGAACCGCGTTAGCGTTGTTATCCGGTTTGAGTGTGCCCGACTTACATAGCGCAGTCAGTGCGCAGGATAGCACGCGACTCATCAAAGTACCCGGTATCGGCAAAAAAACAGCCGAGCGCTTGTTACTGGAATTGCGGGATAAATTGGGTTCCGTAGCAACCAATCCGAATCATTCTTCTTCTGCACCTACGCAGGATAGTGACATAGTCAATGCATTGTTATCATTGGGTTATAATGACCGCGAGGCAGGGTGGGCGATCAAGCAGATCTCTGCGGCCGCAACCGTATCGGACGGCATACGCCAAGCGTTGCAGTTATTGTCGAAAGAAAGGTAACCGATTGAATGAGGGGGATTGAATGATTGAAACGGATCGGTTGGTTGCCGCAGTCACTTCATCATCGCAGGAAGAAATTCTGGAGCGTGCGCTACGCCCCAAGCAACTGGAAGAATATGTCGGTCAGGAGAAAATACGCGGGCAGTTGCAGATATTCATCGAGGCAGCCCGGAAACGGCGCGAAGCGCTTGATCATGTATTGCTATTCGGTCCTCCGGGGTTAGGTAAAACCACCTTGGCTCATATCATTGCCAGGGAAATGGGCGTTAATCTGCGACAAACTTCCGGCCCTGTTCTGGAGCGTCCGGGTGATCTGGCTGCTTTGCTGACCAACCTGGAACCCAACGATGTGCTGTTTATCGATGAAATCCACCGTTTATCGCCAATGGTGGAGGAAATTCTCTATCCGGCACTGGAAGATTATCAGTTGGATATCATGATCGGTGAAGGGCCGGCGGCACGCTCCGTAAAGCTGGATTTGCCGCCATTTACTTTAGTAGGTGCAACCACGCGTGCTGGCATGTTGACTAATCCGTTGCGCGATCGTTTTGGTATAGTTTCGCGGCTGGAGTTTTATACACCGGAAGAATTGAGCAAAATAGTCAGTCGTTCTGCAGGATTATTGAATGTGAAAATATTCCCGGATGGTGCATTTGAAATTGCACGCCGGTCTCGTGGCACGCCACGGATAGTTAACCGGTTGTTGCGTCGGGTGCGTGATTATGCAGAAGTCAAAGCTGACGGACAGATTACGCGTGCTGTAGCGGATGCCGCCTTAAGTATGCTGGATGTGGATGCAATCGGCCTGGATATCATGGACCGAAAATTACTGCTGACGGTGTTGGAGAAATTCAGCGGTGGTCCTGTCGGTGTCGATAATCTTGCAGCGGCCATTAGCGAAGAACGGGATACGATTGAAGATGTATTGGAACCTTATTTGATTCAACAAGGATTCCTGAAACGGACATCACGAGGCAGAATGGCAACGGCCGCGACATATCAGCATTTTGGCACCGTCATGCCTAGAGATGGTGTCAGTCACGATCTTTGGGAAGAGAATAATTTATAGTTGTTGATTTCAATATTTTAAATTTATGCAAACTCAAACATTACGTGCGATCGTTGCTCTACTGATGACATTGGTTGTCATGCTGTATTTTTATACCAGTCGTGAAAAAGATTATTACAGTAAAAGCGCGGAGCCCGCGATCGCACAAATCCTTTCGGATATTTCGAGTTGGGAAAAACAAAAATTGCTGATTCATTTGGCACCGGAAGCCAAACAAACGGTTACTGATGAGCAATTGGACGAATTGTTAAAGCAATATCGTAGTTTTGGTCGGTTCCAATCAATCCAGGAGCTTAATTTTTCGCGCACTGTGAGCGTATTCTCGCTAGTGGGTGAAAAGCGGATTAATTATTCCGGTCTTGCTAAATTTGACGCGGGCTCTATTAGCTTGAATATTACTCTGATTGAGCGAGGCGGATTTTTCCTTGTTTATAATTTCGCATTGGCAAAAGTTAAACAGGAGTAAAGGGTGTAATTAAAAGATAAACATAATCCGTGATATGATGCTTTGAACTATGTCCGGGATATAAGAGTCATAGCGGTCGTCAGAATAGTTTGGGTATCAATTTTACAGTGGAGGCTATTTTAAATGAATCAGAACTACTCAACAGTTGCACAAAGATCTACATCTACGCTAGCGGCGAATAAAGTATTACGCAACACTTATATGTTGTTGTCGATGACATTACTGTTTAGCGGATTTACTGCTGCGCTTTCAGTATTCTTGAATATGCCACCTATGACCTATTTAATATCAGCCATTGGCGGTATGGTAATCGCGATGTTTGTATTACCACGTTTTGCTGACTCGGCAGCAGGCATTGGTATCGTTTTCTTGATTACCGGTTTACTAGGATTTGGGCTGGGGCCGGTACTGACCATGTATGCATCTTTACCTAATGGTGGAAATATCATTACATTATCATTAGGGGGTACTGGTTTGATATTCATGGGATTGTCAGCATATGCATTAACTACAAAAAAAGATTTCAGCTTTTTGGGCGGATTTCTGATGGTGGGCTTTCTGTTAGTATTGCTGGCGGCAGTAGCCAATATTTTCTTGCAGATACCGGCTATGTCATTAATGATTTCTGCGGTTGTTATCATGATAATGAGTGGTTTTATTCTTTATGACACCAGTCGCATCGTTCATGGCGGTGAAACTAATTATGTATTGGCTACTATTGGGTTATACATGACAATTTTTAATATTTTTATCAGTTTGTTGCAGATATTGGGAATAATGGGTAACGATGATTAATCTTTAAGTTTTTTATGTATCTCTCAAAAACCCGGCTTTGCCGGGTTTTGTTTTGGAATTAATGTGTAGTAGTTCAGCGTGTCTGACATTAGGGGTTTGCCAGGAGGTGGGATTACCCGGTTTGATAGAGGTGCGAAACTTTATTAACCAAGCCGCGAAAGCGCAAAGGAGTAATTCCATGAGTAGTTTTCAATAGAAAGTCATCAAACACCAGATTGTTTGCCTAGTTTGGCAGCCGAGCTTGATAATTATCCCATGACTGCAAGGTGATAGGTTTTTCACGCGATATTTTCAATCGCTATTAGGTAGCAATGGAAGCCGGAGGTGTTGAAGCGCTGATCGATGCAAGCCGGTGCAAGCCCAACATCAAGAACCGCGTAGAAGAAGTGACAGAGGCGGCGGTTAGCGCTTTCGCCCTGGAGCAATCGGCTTTGGGTCAGGTTCGCGTTTCCAACGAACTGTGCAAACGCGGAATTTTCATTTCTTCGTCCGGTGTTCGTTCGGTGTAATTGCACCAGAATCTGGAGTCGTTCAAAAAACGTCTGTCGGCCTTGGAAAAGTATGTCGCCGAAACTGTGGGATGGTATTAACCGAGACACAGGCGCAAGCCCGGACAGAATCTCTCGGGGAGCCAGAAAAGCATAACCAGAAGTATCCCTCGATCCGTGCGCGGGTAGAACATGTATTCCGGGCGATCAAGCGGCAGTTTGGGTTCATCAAGGTCCACTACCGCGGGCTGACAAAAGAATGCTGTCCAGGTGAGCATGCTGGTGGGCCTGATCAATCTATACCTGTTGTGCGAGGAAGTTGCGGACTACTTGAGCGGGGAAGTCCGCCAAAACACCCCGATGACGGGCGATGAAGCACAAACAGGGGAGAATTGGCGACAAAATGCTACCGGAAAATGAATTACGGGAATCCGTGCTCAAAAAAATGGCAGCATTGCCCTACCGGAAAATCAGAAAATCGCTAATTGCTCAGCACCTCCTTAAGATGAAATGATTCATTTAAAAAATACTTTTTTGTGATCTTCTCAGGTCAATACCATTTTATAAGCATGGGAATATTGCTATAAAAATCATGATTTTTCCTTGTTTGGGCAGCAGTGACATGCTAGAATTTCCCTTCGATTAATTAGCATGTAGAAGATTCTATAACTAAGAAAATCTAAGTTGCGGATAATAAGGAAATTCGGCCAAGGAAATGTAATTATCGCCAATCATGGTATGGTTTTGAGAAATGGGATTTTGGCGGATGACTTTCGTAAGCTGGCTGAACAAGGTAGGCGTTCAGGTTTGTAACGTTCTTAGTCGTGCCTGAAATCTGTAAAATTGGTAATCATGTGGGGGGAAATATGAGAAGTAAATCAGCAGTAGCCCTGGCGGGGGTATCCGCTCTCGCTTTATACTCAAGCATGGCGGTAGGGTCTAAGTATAATTTGCCCGAACCTCAGAGTGTTATAGCGAAAGATATCTATGATCAGCATATTCTGCTCTTATGGATTTGTTTGGTTATTTTTATCGGCGTGTTTGGTGTTATGTTTTACTCTGTACTCAAACATCGCAAGTCTCTTGGGTATAAAGCAGCTAATTTTCATCACAGTACTGCGGTTGAAATTATTTGGACTGTAATACCTTGTCTCATTCTTGTTGTGATGGCTTATCCAGCAACAAAAACAGTTATCGCTATGAAAGACACTTCAAGTCCTGATATGACGATTAAAGCAACGGGGTATCAATGGATGTGGGGTTATGATTATCTTCAAGGTGAGGGCGAAGGTATAAGTTTTTACAGCAAATTATCAACGCCACGTGCACAGGTGGAAAATAAGGCACCTAAAGGTGAAAATTATTTGCTGGAAGTTGACAATCGTGTCGTGGTACCAGTGGGTAAAAAGGTGCGCGTTATTTTGACAGCAAATGACGTTATTCACGCTTGGTGGGTGCCGGCGCTGGGAATTAAGCAAGATGCAGTTCCGGGATTTATTCGTGATACATGGTTCACGGCAGATAAGCCTGGTATTTATCGTGGGCAATGCGCTGAATTGTGTGGTAAGGATCATGGCTTTATGCCAATCGTGGTAGAGGCAATGGAGGCAGGTGAGTACAGTAAATGGGTAGCGGCTCAGCAAAGTGCATCTGCAGTTAAGACATCTATGCATGTGGAAAAATAAGTAAAGGAGATAACTATGGCAGCAGTACATGGTGACGCACACGGTCACGAACATGACGACCATCATCCAAGCGGAATAATGCGTTGGATTACGACAACTAATCACAAAGATATTGGAACTATGTATTTGTGGTTCAGTTTTGCAATGTTTCTTACCGGTGGAACATTGGCATTAGGGATTCGCGCTGAATTGTTTCAACCTGGAATCCAAATTCTACAACCAGAATTATTTAATCAGTTCACAACCCTGCATGGCTTGATTATGGTGTTTGGTGCCATCATGCCGGCATTTGTTGGGTTTGCTAATTGGCAAGTGCCGCTAATGATCGGTGCTCCTGATATGGCATTTGCCCGTATGAATAATTGGAGTTTTTGGTTGTTGATTCCGGCGGCAACACTATTAGTTAGCTCATTTTTTCTACCTGGTGGTGCCGCAGCGGGTGGTTGGACATTCTATCCGCCACTATCAACTCAAGGAGGTCTGGGGGTTGATTTTATGATTTTTGCGGTTCATATCTTGGGTGCATCTTCAATTATGGGGTCAATTAATATTATTACTACCATTTTGAATATGCGTGCACCTGGTATGACGCTGATGAAGATGCCGATGTTTGTATGGACATGGTTGATTACCGCATATTTACTGGTGTTGGTGATGCCGGTTCTGGCCGGTACTGTAACAATGCTGCTGACAGATCGCCATTTTGGTACGAGCTTTTTCAATGCAGCGGGTGGTGGCGATCCAGTAATGTTTCAGCACATTTTTTGGTTCTTCGGGCATCCAGAGGTCTACATCATGATTCTGCCATCATTCGGCATTGTATCTGAAGTAATTCCGACTTTTTCGCGTAAACCATTGTTCGGTTATTCATCCATGGTATATGCAACGGCATCAATAGCGATTCTGTCGTGTGTCGTTTGGGCGCATCACATGTTTACGGCTGGGATGCCAACGGTAGGGCAGCTGTTCTTCATGTATGCAACTATGTTGATTGCTGTTCCAACCGGCGTAAAAGTATTTAATTGGACTGCCACCATGTGGCAAGGTTCGATGTCATTTGAAACACCTATGTTATTTGCAATTGGATTTATATTTCTATTTGTAATAGGTGGTTTTAGTGGTGTTATATGCGCAATCGTACCAATTGATATTCAAGTGCAAGATACCTATTATGTGATTGCTCATTTTCACTACGTATTGGTTTCTGGATCTCTGTTTGCTCTGTTTGCTGGTGCATACTATTGGATTCCTAAGTGGACTGGTCGTATGTATAACGAAACATTGGGCAAAACACATTTCTGGTTATCAATGTTCTTCTTCAATTTGACTTTCTTTGTACAGCACTTCTTGGGATTGGCTGGTATGCCACGCAGAATTCCGGATTACAATCTGCAATTTGCAGATTTCAATATGATCTCGAGTATTGGTGCATTCGGGTTTGGTTTAACACAGCTTCTTTTCCTGTACGTTATGATCAATTGCATACGAAGCGGAGAAAAAGCTCCTCAAAAACCGTGGGATGGTGCTACAACATTGGAGTGGACTCACTTGCCGACACCAGCTCCATATCACAGTTTTGAGAAACCGCCTGTTGTTCAATAATAAAATATAAGGTAATGCAGCATATGTCACAAGAAACAGATAACAAGCGTAGAAAGTATAGAACCGCTCTGCTTCTGTTAATTACGGTATTGGCACTTTATATCACGGTCATAGTAAAAGAATGGTAAATGGCAACACAAAAGCGAATGCTTTAATGATGAAAAAGCTGTTAGTTTTCACATTGATCATGTTTGTTTTTGGTTATGCTTTAGTGCCATTTTATGAAAAATTTTGCGAAGTGACCGGTATTAATAATTTGCTTAAGCCGGATGTGTTGGCTAAAGACAACCGGGTGGATGAAGGGCGTTGGGTTACTGTTGAGTTTGATGCTAATACACGGGGATTACCGTGGCAGTTCAAACCTCTGCAGCAAAGCGCTCGCATTCATCCAGGTGAGTCGATAACAGTGATGTATGAAATTACTAATAATTCGGAACGTGAAATAAACGGGCAAGCGATTCCTAGTTATAGTCCACGTTTTCTGGAGAAGCATTTGAAGAAATTTGAGTGCTTCTGTTTTACTAAGCAGGTTCTTAAACCAAAAGAAACAAGGCAGATGCCGGTTCAGTTTGTAATCGAACCGGAATTACCCATTGATGTTCATACTGTGACAATTTCGTATACTTTTTTCGAATTGCCCGATGGTGTTAATTCCATCAAAAAATAGGGGAATTATGTATATGGATAACAATACTGTTGAGAAACGAGCTGGCGCAACAATTTGGCAAGTTACTAAGGCAGTAATGTTTGCCTTTATGGGGATACGAAAAAAAAGTGATCTCGAAAATGATGCAGCTACGCTAAAGCCAGCACAGTTAATAGTTGGTGGAATTATTGGCGGTGTTCTTTTTGTAATTGGTGTGATGCTTTTAGTCAGATTGGTAGTTAGTTAGAAATTGAAAAACATAAGTCGGAGGAGAGAAGAATGAATCAAGAATCAGGACATTATTACGTTCCAGCTCCATCGTCGTATCCAATTATTGGATCGACCGCAATTTTATTTATGGGGTCAGGCGCCGCTTTGACCATGAATAAAATAGAGCTAGGTTACGGTTTGTTAGCAATAGGCTTTGCTATTTTGGTTTATATGTTGTTTGGATGGTTTGGAACTGTAGCCAGAGAGAGTGAGAGTGGTAAATATGGAGAGCAGGTTGATCGTTCATTTCGCTGGGGAATGAGCTGGTTTATATTTACTGAAGTTATGTTCTTTTGTGCATTCTTCGGTGCATTGTGGTACATGCGTAATCTTTCGATACCATGGTTACAAGAAGAAAGCACAGTGTTAGGTAATTCATTCTGGTCTGCATATGATGGTAAATGGCCGACGGCTGGTCCTGGGGAGCACGAAAAATTTACATCAATGGGGGCTTGGGGGTTGCCGGCATTTAATACATTGTTGCTTTTGACTTCAGGTGTAACAGTTACGATTGCTCATTGGAGATTGAAAGAAAACAGACGTGATGGTTTAAAACTATGGCTGCTGGCAACCGTAGTTTTAGGTGCAACATTTATTGCATGTCAAGCGTATGAATATATTCATGCATATAACGACCTAAATTTGAAGTTATCAACTGGTGCATATGGTTCGACATTTTTTATGCTAACCGGATTTCATGGTTTCCATGTAACAATTGGAACAATTATGCTCTTCGTCATTTATTGTCGTAGTGCAGCAGGACATTTTACACCTGAGCATCACTTTGGTTTTGAGGGTGTAGCATGGTATTGGCACTTTGTTGACGTGGTCTGGCTTGGATTGTTTGTATTTGTTTATTTGATGTAAGTACTAGCTGTAAAAATTAGGATTCCAACCTTTACATCAGAGAGCAGAGAGTTGTGAGCTTCAAGCTTTAAGAATGAAAATACAACAAGAATGTGTGTGAAGGATTGGAATCTTTACTTGAAAGATTAAGTAATTATCAGAGGGTTTTGGGGCTTTAATAAAAGCCTATTTAAAATTATTTACTCAGAATCAGCATCTTATAGCGCTTATTCGATCAATATGAATGTGCTGGGATATCGTTTTGAACCAAAATTATGGACAATCGTAATTACGATTATTTTTGTGATAATTTTTGTTGAGCTGGGAAAGTGGCAATTGTCTCGTGCGGAAGAAAAAAATGCACAGTATGAGCAGTTAGAGCAATATGCAAAACAGTCAGCAATAACATTGCCTGGTACTTTAGTTAAGTTGAAAGATTTTCAGCATCGGGAAGTTGAGGTAAGTGGTGAATATTTATCTAAGTATACAATTTATTTAGATAATAAAATTTACCAGGGGCGAGCAGGATATCACGTTATTACGCCGTTTAAAATTTCAAATAGCGCGCTTCATGTTGTGGTTAATAGAGGATGGATTTCCATAGGTAGTGACAGATCGGTATTGCCGTCTGTGATGGAAGTGAAGGGTGAGTTGAAGGTAGTTGGGATTGCGGCTTCACCTGAGATCAAAACTTTGGATCTTTCAGATAAAGTTGTAGAAGGTCGAGTTTGGGATAATTTCAATTTGCAGCGCTATCAAGAGGTCACAGGCTTAGCAATGCAACCCATGATGCTTTTGCAGAAAAGTGAAGAGAAAGACGGATTGATACGCGATTGGAGTAAACCCGATTCGGGCGCTTCTAAAAACATTGGATATGCAGTTCAGTGGTTTTCACTAGCTGTTACCGCAGTAATTATTTTCATAGTATTGAATGTCAAGCGAAAAAATAAAAAAATCGAATAGGCATAAGTTTTTATTATTACTAGCGCTTATGTGTGCTCCCGTAATAATTTCTTATGTGCTCTATTTTTTTGAGTATAAACCCAACAGTACACATTATGGAGATTTGTTGCCCGTAACGAAGATTTCAGGAAAGGGTACAAATTTGGTAGATAATACAATACTTCGCATGAAAGATCTGCATGGCAAATGGGTGTTGGTCACAGTGGATTCCGGTCACTGCGATGAGCATTGCAAAGAGAAGCTATATTTCATGCGTCAAGTCAGAATGGTACAGGGAAAAGAAAAGCATCGGATTGAACGGCTTTGGTTGATTAATGATGATATCGTACCTGATGCTGAGTTAGTGAAGGAATATGAGGGTACATTCTTTGTGAATGCCAAGGACAGTGAGATTCTAAGTTTTATAGAAAGTGCTGAGGCGCAAACCAAACATATTTACCTAATAGATCCGATAGGTAATTTAATGATGAGGTTTCCAGAAAAAGTGGATGGCACCAAAATGGGGCGTGATATCAAAAGATTGCTGCATGTATCACAAATAGAGCATTAAGAATAGTAGCTTTCCATTATCGAAAGTTGCGTAAATCAATAGATACGAATACACGATTTGCAAGGAGGTTATAATATGGCCATCAGTATGACATTGCATGCGACAGCGTTACGGATCAACCAGTTTTATCGGTTGACTAAACCGCGTGTGGTATCACTTATCGTTTTTACAGCAGTCATAGGAATGTTTATGGCAGTTCCGGGTGCTGTGCCTTTGAATATTTTGCTCTTGAGTACTATAGGTATTGCATTAGTGGCTGGAGCAGCTGCTGCATTAAATTGCTTAGTCGAGCAAAAGATGGATGCAGTAATGGCACGAACAAAGGGTCGACCGTTACCGCAAGGAAAAGTGAGTGTTCCTGAAACACTTTTTTTTCTATTGATTGTTGGCGGGGTTGGGCTTTTCATATTGTATGAATGGGTAAATGAGTTAACCATGTGGTTAACACTGGGCACTTTCGTGGGATATGCTATTATTTACACGGTGATTTTGAAACCATTGACGCCGCAGAATATTGTAATTGGCGGTGCCTCTGGTGCTATGCCGCCAGTACTCGGATGGACGGCAGTAACGGGTGAAATTGCGAGTGATGCATTATTGCTTTTCTTGATTATTTTTGCTTGGACTCCACCACATTTTTGGGCCCTTGCACTTTACAGAAAAAAAGAATATGCCTCAATCGGCATGCCGATGTTGCCGGTAACGCATGGTGATCAGTACACAAAATTGCAAGTATTGTTGTATACCGTCATTCTGTGTGTCATCACGATACTGCCTTATGTTACGCAAATGAGCGGATTGATTTATTTGGTAAGCTCCACGATACTCAATGGTATTTTTATGTATTATGCTGTTGAAATCTATCGTAATTACAGCGATCAATTGGCTCGGGAAGCGTTTCGTTACTCGATACTTTACCTAGCGTTATTGTTCGTGGCATTGCTAGTGGATCACTATTTCTTTTTTTGAGTTAGGCAAGCTTGGCTTGTGATATTTGATCATTGCCAGTCAATCGGCAAATATCACAAGCACTTCATGCAATAAAAGCAATCCAAGTTATTGTTGTTTGGGAAATAATTTACCTGGATTGAGAATATCGTTAGGATCAAACAGCTGTTTGATGTTTCCCATTAAATCCAATGTCACTCTATCAATCTCCTTGCTCACAAAAGCTCGTTTCTCACTGCCGATACCATGCTCACCTGAGAGTGTTCCCCGCAGTTTGATGACGAGATCGAATATTTCATCCAAACAGCACTCTGCTCGCGCTACTTCACCAGTATCATCAGGATTGATCAATAGGTTTACATGAATGTTACCGTTGCCAGCATGACCGAAATTGACGTTATGCAATTGATAGCGCCGACTGAGTTGCGTCAGTCCGTTGAGAAATTGCGGTAATGTGTTAACAGGTACGACAACATCTTCGTTAATTTTTTTGGGAGCAATTTCACGTAGCAATGGAGAAAGCGCCCTGCGAGCCTGCCATAATAAAGTGGTATTTTCTACTTGACCAGCTTGAATCAGGCCATCGGATTGACATGCCGCAAGAATTGCAGAAACGGCATCAGTGATATCATTGCGAGAACCGTCAACCTCAATCATCAACATAGCCTGTGTATCAACTGGTAGCATGTCAGGGTAGCGGTTTCGTATTAGATTGAGTGAGCCGACATCCAAGAACTCAAGTGCGCTAGGCACTTGCGGTAATGTCATAATTTCAACGATGGCTGTAGTACAGCTTGCTAAATCACGAAAATGTGCCGTAATACCAGTAACGGCACCGGGCAATGCGGTAAGTTTCAGCGTCGCTTCCGTAATGATAGCGAGTGTGCCTTCCGAACCGATCAGCAGCCGAGTGAGATCATAACCGACCACTCCTTTGGTGGTATAGCATCCAGTGGTAATGTAATTGCCTGCGCCTGTGACGGCTTTCAGACCTAGCACATGCTCTCGGGTTGTGCCGTATTTAACGGCGTGTGGGCCACCTGCGCCAGTGGCGATATTGCCGCCTATGCTAGAGAACATAGCACTGGAAGGATCCGGTGGCCAGAAAAAACCATATGGCCTGGCGGCATCTTGTATGGCTTGATTCAATACGCCTGGTTCAGCGACGATTACACGATTAGCGGGATCAATCGAAATAATGTTTACCATGCGTTCCATCGACAAGGCAATACCGCCCAATTCGGGTAAGCTGCCGCCTGCCGTTCCGGTACCGCGACCGCGCGGGATAAGCGGTATCTGATAGCGATTACATAGAGCAACGGCGTATCTTACTTCTTCAGCGGTGAGTGGAAACAACACAGCATCGGGTGGGAAAATCTTGCGGCTGTTGTCATAAGCATAAGCATAGCAATCCACCGGATCAGTATAAAAGCGATCCGGTGGAAATGCAGTGTGTAATTCAGCGCGCAGAGCTTCCGGCAGCATGTGTGTCAGTAGTAAGGGTTAATTCAGATATTCGAATACTTTCACCACTTTTTTCACACCTGAGGTAGAACTGGCAATTTGCGCTGCGTTATCGGCTTCTTGGCGTGTCACTACGCCGAGCAGATATACAACTTCGTTTTCAGTCACGATTTTGACATGATTGATTTGAAATTTCCGTTCAGCAAGGAAACGTGCTTTCACCTTGGAAGTCAATAGCGTGTCGTTGCTACGCGAAGCCAGTGAGGTGTTTCCGGCGATCGCGATTTCGTTGAAAATTCTGCGCACATTATCAACACCCATTACGAGCTTGCCGATGTCTGTTTTGATCGTTTCGGAAGGGGCCTCACCAGTCAATAGCACCATGCGATTATAACTAGTGATGTTGATGTGCACCTTATCGCCAAATTGCTGATTAATACGTCGTGCGCTTTTGAGTTCGATTCCTTCATCCTCAATGAACATACCACTGGTTCTACGATCTTCGGAGATATATGCGCCTGTTCCAGCTGCAGTACCGATAGCAAACATGGGAACACATCCCGATAGAAATGGCGGGAACGTAAGAATAAGAAGATACAACCAGCAGCGCTTGTGATATTTCATTTTCAACTCCGTAGAATTCAAATTTTAATGATCGATAATACAGTAAAATAGCTGGACAACGAATAATCAATTGCCTCGCAGTGATGATAAAAGGTGCGTGATACGAAGATGACAAACGCTGAAAAATCCCAACCAGCACGGGTAGGAAAAAAGGCTGGTACGGATAACGATGAAGCTTCGTTAGCGGTATTAGGGGTTGCAGTGGGTGAGGATCGCTATCTGATACCGATGGCGGAAGTCAGTGAAGTGATACAGATACCCAAGTTAGCGCATGTTCCGTTGACGCAACCGTGGTTTTTGGGGTTGGCCAATGTGCGTGGAAGCCTTTATGGGATAACGGATCTCGGGGTTTATCTGGGTGGAAATCCAGTATCGTTCAATTTGAAGTCACGCATTTTGCTGGTGATGCCGGGGAATAAGTTGTACGGCGGCTTCACTGTTAACAGTATGCTAGGGATCAGGGATTTATCGGAATTCATTCCGATAAATCCAGCTAAAAAAAAATTACCCAAGTGCATTACCGCGCAGTATAAAGATACGGAAGGACGGCAATGGCGGGAATTGAGTTTGTTTAAATTGATTGACGATGAAAAATTTTTGCAGGTTGCTCGTGAGTGAAATATTTTTCGTATCACTCAAGACTTATTTGAAAAATTGTTTGAAAAGTGACTGAGAGAATCATGCTGACTTCCCCTATCGTTGCAAGAGACAAAGCCAAGATTCTGGCTGAGGCGCTGCCGTATATTCAGCGTTTTCATGGCAAGACCATCGTCATTAAATACGGCGGTAATGCAATGATTGAAGAAAATCTGAAACATGGATTTGCGCGCGATGTGGTGCTGTTGAAGTTGGTCGGCATGAATCCAGTGATTGTACACGGCGGTGGTCCGCAGATCGATGAAATGCTTAAACGCGTCGGCAAGCAAGGCGAATTCATTCAAGGCATGCGTGTGACGGATGCCGAGACTATGAATGTGGTGGAAATGGTGTTGGGCGGGGCAGTGAATAAAGATATCGTAAACCTGATCAATCGTCACGGTGGTAAAGCTGTCGGCCTGACAGGTAAAGACGGTAATTTTATCCGTGCGAAAAAAATGCTCATGGCAGACCGTGAAACCGCAGGGAAATGGATCAATATTGGCCAGGTCGGTGAAATCGAGTCTATTGATCCGGCGCTTATCGCGCTACTCGATACGCAGGATTTTATTCCGGTGATCGCGCCAATCGGTGTGGGGGTTGATGGAGAGTCCTATAATATCAATGCTGATTTAGTTGCCGGTAAGTTGGCGGAAATCCTTAAAGCGGAAAAGCTGATTTTGCTATCCAATATTCCGGGGGTTATGGATAAAAGCGGTGGTTTGCTGACTGGTTTGACTGCGCAGAGAGTGGACGAGTTATTTGCCGATGGCACTATATCCGGTGGTATGTTGCCGAAGATCGGGGCGGCACTCGATGCGGTCAAGAAAGGTGTCAGGTCGTGTCACATTATTGACGGGCGTGTGGAACATGCATTGTTACTGGAAATATTGACCGATCAGGGGATTGGTACACTGATCAAGGAGAATTAGCCGGCAATGTAAAAGTTTCGCCGTTACCAGCGTTTGCCCAGCGTTGTCAGGATACCGCGCAGAATCTGTACTTCCTCTTTTTCTAACCGTGCCCGGGCAAATAAGCGGCGAAGGCGTTGCATCAGCAGCTTCGGTTTTTGCGGATCGAGAAAACCACTAGCGACCATTAATTGTTCAAGATGTGCATACAATAATTCCTGCTCATTGAAATCTGCCAGTTCCCTCCTAACAGGAGAAGGTGATGTCCCCCCGGTGAGCGCCATACGCAATTCATACGTCATAATCTGTACCGCGCTTGCCAGATTTAGCGATGAATAGTGCGGGTTCGCTGGAATATGAATGATGATCTGGCATTTATTGACTTCTGCTGTTGTGAGGCCGGAGTTTTCCGGACCGAACAACAAGGCAACCGGTTGTTGCCGGGCTAGCTGCACTAATTCAGTCGCACCTTGCCGAGCATCGAAAGTGGCATGCGAAAGATCGCGCGGGCGTGCGGTAATCGCGGCAGCCAGAACAGTACTTTCCAGCGCCTCGTTTAGCTCAGTGCATACTTTAGCTTGTTGCAGGATGTCGACAGCATTGGCGGCTCGCGCTTCCGCTTCCGGACTTGGGAAAGATTTCGGGTTGACTAGATACAATGCCTGTAGTCCCATCGTTTTCATGGCCCGTGCAACAGCGCCAATATTGCCGGGGTGGCTCGTATGACTTAGTACAATACGAATGTTATCGAGCGGACAGGGTATATTCATGAGAATGCGATTATTTCAAATAGTATGTGCGATGAATGATTCGATCTATCTATATGTCAATCAACCGGATTTTAGCAAAACAAAGCGATCTGCAACGCAAACTCCCGGTTGCACAATACTGCAAGAGAAATATTGAAAATAATTAAGACCTTTATTTGCAAATGAAATTAGAAAAATATTGACATGAAACCCCATAACAAGTTTTAATACGCGGTTCTATTGACTAAATAAGCTAGAGAAAAAAATGAAACGTACTTATCAGCCTTCAGTAACAAGAAGAAAGCGTACACATGGATTTTTGGTGCGTATGAGAACGCGCGGTGGAGCGGCGGTAATTCGCGCCCGCCGTGCAAAAGGTCGCGCTCGATTAAGCGTCTAAACCTGATCGGATATTTTTAGATTCATTGAAACCTATTCTTTGCCAAAAAACTGCAGGTTACATAAAGCAACGGAGTTTACGGCGGTAATCAATTTCAAATGTCAGACCAGCGGTGATTTAATTCAGATTTATATGAAACCGAATGAATTTGAATATGCGCGGCTGGGATTGATTGTTTCAAAAAGAATTGAGCGATTTGCAGTTAAGCGCAATAAAATAAAGCGTATTTTGCGGGATGTATTTCGCAAGAATCGGTTTAACGATCAAACAATAAAAATGGATTGGGTGATACGATTGCGGCGACCTGTTCCGAGAAGTGAGCTGAAGAAACTGGCTAGTGAAACACAATTACTGATGCTTCAAATACAGCAATGTCACGGTTGATTATTACGTTAATAAAAGTCTACCAATATTGTATCAGTCCTCTTTTTGCGCCATCGTGCCGTTTTAGTCCGACTTGCTCGCAATATGCTTGTGAGGCATATGCAAAATATGGCTTTCTGCGTGGAACGCAGTTAAGTGTTTGGCGCATACTGCGATGCAATCCTTGGAGTAAAGGTGGCTATGAACCTGTTCCTTGATGCCGGATCAGCTAGGCATGTAACTTTTTGTCCACATAAAAATTTTCAGCAAGGTGGCGTTGCCATAATGAAAGCTAATAGCCAAACTGCTTATGGGTACGTACAGCAAACGGTTTTGTCAAAAATTAACTTGATTAGATAAATAATGGAAACAAGAAAACTCATACTGATCATTATCTTTTCCACGTCGCTATTATTTTTGTGGGATGCATGGCAAAAAGAATTATATCCACCTGCTTCGCAAGTAATGTCTGGAAAAACTGCAGATTCCGCGAGTCAGCGTCATGATCCATTACCGGTGCCCGGTGATGAGTTGACTGCTTCCGCGAGTGGGACCGGAGCCGCTTCAGGAATCGAAGGCATTAGTTCATCGATAACTCCCAACCTGTTTACTGTTGGCGAGAAAGTTCATGTTAAAACGGATTTGGTCGTTGCGGAAATCGATACAGCAGGCGGCGATATCCGGGAGCTAGGCTTGCTTGCGCATCCATCCCGGGAAGATGTGAGCAAACCCTATGAGTTATTGCTGGATAAAACCGCGCGATTTCAAGTTGCGCAATCCGGATTGATTGGTGATGGTTTGCCGAATCACAAAACAAAATATACCGTAGACTCGAAAAATTATAACTATGAGTTGGAACCGGGCCAGAACAAGGTTGTGGTGCGTTTACTCGCACCGGAAGTCAATGGTGTGCAGGTAGCCAAAATATATACTTTCCATCGTGGTAGTTATGTCATCGATGTCGAATTTGAAATCGTAAATCACGGTGGCGCTACGATTAATCCATTCTCTTATTTTCAGATGTTACGGGATGCAAATGATCCCACGGATGCCAATACCATGGTTCATTCCTATACTGGTCCGGCGATGTATACGGATGAAGAAAAGTTTCTGAAAATAAAATTTTCCGATCTGGATAAAAACAAAGCGGAATATCCGACTAATGCAGATAATGGTTGGATAGCCATGCTCGAGCACTATTTCCTAACGGCTTGGTTGCCGCCCAAAAATACACCGCGCGAATATTTCGCTAAGCGTCTGGCGCCCAATCAATACACCGCTGGTGTCATTGCGCCGGTCGGTGCGATTGAACCTGGACAAGAGAAAAGTATTACGATGCCCCTCTATGCCGGTCCGCAAGAACAAGACAAACTTGCAGAACTGGCACCCGGTCTTGATCTGACGGTTGATTACGGATGGTTGACAGTTCTTGCCAAACCGCTTTTCTGGCTACTTTCTTTCTATCATTCATGGACCGACAACTGGGGAGCAGCCATTATTCTCCTGACATTGACGGTCAAGCTGCTGTTCTTCCCATTATCGGCTGCAGGCTATCGTTCCATGGCGAAAATGCGAGTGGTGACACCTAAATTGCAGCGTATACGTGAGCAGTATGCGAGTGATCGCCAGCGTATGCATCAAGCCATGATGGAGTTTTACAAAGAAGAGAAAATCAATCCAATGGGAGGGTGTTTGCCGATTCTGGTGCAAATTCCGGTATTCATTGCATTGTTCTGGACATTGTTGGCTGCAGTTGAGCTGCGCTATGCTCCGCTTGCTTTATGGATAACCGACATGTCGGTACCCGATCCGTATTATGTGCTGCCCGTGATTATGGGCATATCGATGTGGATTCAGTCGAAGCTCAGTCCGACGCCGGCGGATCCAATTCAAGCAAAAGTCATGCAGATCATGCCGATCGCGTTCAGTGTTTTCTTTTTCTTCTTCCCGGCAGGTCTTGTGCTGTATTCACTGTGCAACAACATTCTCTCCATTGCGCAACAATGGCAGATAACGCGTATGTATGAGATTAAAGCCGAAGGGGATGCGAATAAGAAAAAGAATAAAAGTAAACCCGATCCGGAGCCGGAACCAACTGGGGAAAGTGCTCAGTTAGCCGTGTTGCCTGATAAAGAAGAAACAGCGACCCCCGCGCAGGCTGCTTCCGCTAAAGGTAAAGCGCCAGTAAAAGCAAAGAGCGCCCCTGCCAGTAAGAAAACAAGAAAAAAATAAAAATCGCGAATGGTTGTTGAAAATCCGCAATAACTGTCAGCGTGACCGGTTACAACACAAAGCAGTCATGGAGATGATCG
Source organism: Nitrosomonas sp. (assembly GCA_039807765.1). Lineage (GTDB taxonomy): Bacteria > Pseudomonadota > Gammaproteobacteria > Burkholderiales > Nitrosomonadaceae > Nitrosomonas. The sequence goes on from JBDHRU010000003.1 coordinate 25,165, forward strand.
ATAGCAAGTTCTGATATCATTGCGGCAATCGCAACACCACCCGGCCGGGGCGGGATTGGCGTTATTCGAATTTCCGGCAAGCATCTAACAAAACTGGCGGAAACGGTGTTGGGTAAACTTCCCCAACCTCGATATGTTTGTCTCAGCAAATTTCTCGATATTGACGGGCAAATCATCGATCAGGGCATCGCACTTTACTTTCCTGCCCCTCATTCATACACGGGCGAGGATGTCCTGGAGTTACAAGGACATGGCGGGCCGGCGATAATGGATTTGTTGCTTAATTGCTGCCTTGCGGCTGGTGCTCGTCTAGCGCAACCGGGCGAGTTTACGTTACGTGCTTATCTCAATAATAAAATTGATTTGATTCAAGCCGAAAGCGTCGCTGACATTATCGAAGCCAGTACCCATGAAGCCGCGCGCTGCGCTATCAATTCATTGCAAGGTCATTTTTCATCTCGGATCGAAGAGCTTGTAAGCTTACTAATTAGGTTGCGCATGCTCATTGAAGCCACGCTTGATTTCCCAGAAGAAGAAACCGATAACTTGCAGACTTTGCAAATTATCGACAAACTGGAACATATCCAAGTTCTGCTTGAGCAGATATTTCTGACTGCGCAGCAAGGCAACCTGCTGCAGGAAGGTATTCGCATCGTTTTGATGGGCGCGCCCAATGTGGGTAAATCCAGTCTGCTGAACCAATTGGCGCAGGAAGAAGCCGCCATCGTTACGGAAATTCCCGGGACCACACGGGATACGATTCAACGCACCATTTCCATTGCTGGCATGCCGGCTCATGTCATCGACACAGCAGGACTCAGAGAAACCGATGATGTGGTGGAACAAAAGGGCATTGAACGCACACTCGCAGCGATCAAAGATGCCACCATGGTGCTCCGGTTAATGGATAGCAGTCAGTCGTCTGTAATGGAAGATTCAGTGCAAAATGCGATTCCTGCCGGCAAACCCCACATTACAATATTCAACAAAATTGATCTGGTGAATGAAAATCCCAGAATCGAAGAACGAGAAGGAAACGGTGCGATTTATCTTTCGGCCAAAACCGGCGCAGGCATTGAGTTGTTACGCAGAAAAATATTGGAGACTGCCGGCTGGCGCTTTAATCAAGCCGGTGAAGGTGTTTTTATGGCTAGGCAACGCCATCTGGAGGCGTTGCAGCAAGCCAAACGATATCTGGAGAATGCGCAAAGATTCACGCAAGGTGAATATCAATTGGAGCTTATAGCGGAAGAACTCAAGCTGGCGCAAAAAGCTTTGTCGTCAATTACCGGGCAATTTACTGCCGATGACTTGCTGGGAGAGATTTTTTCACATTTCTGTATCGGAAAATAGTGTTACTTCCATAGGATTTCATTAGACCATTATATTTAATGGTAAATAATGGAATTATACTCCGCTGATTTCCTTGGCTTTCCACACAGGTTCGTATAAATTGCTCCCGAGGCCCTAAAAAAATCCTAGGAAGCTTTGAGAAACAACTGCACTCGTTGAGGCTGCGTTGAAATCAGGCTCAAAATGCTCATTTACTCAATGTAAATTGCATTTTTTACCTTGATTTCACTTTGCCTGATCTCATTCGCGCTACCTTTCTCAGAGCTTCCCTAGAAATAGCGTGCGATGCGGAATTGGATGTAGCTGTCTTTGCGATAACCGGTGAGAATTTCCGTTCTGGGTTTGTCGGATGGAATGTTTTCAAAGAATCGCGATTCCAGTTCAATTTTCCATTTCTCACCAATTCTGCGGCTTGCAGTGACGGCGCCGATTTTGGCCTGAGTTTCCACATCGGTGGTAACGCCAGCCAAGAGCTGAGAATTTTGCGTATCGTTAAATGCAAATCGCACGCCAAAGAAAACATCGTTGTTGAATGGTGTGGGAGGGGCGGTTCTATCGCGCCCGTCATAAAGATATTCCGCCAGCAAGCCGACATCGATGTCGGTGTCAAGCAAACCATAATGGGTATATTCAGCACCGACTACAACGGCTGCAAAGCGCTTGCCTTGTCCGCTGCGTGTAATCGCTTCCAGTTTGAAAAGCCAGTTTCCCAGTGATGCTTGAGCATCCAGACTGGTTTGTTGAATCAAATCGTAAACTGGGATGAGTGCTGTCGGATTGGTGTTGAATCCATTGTCGAATCTGGGAAGTAACCGGGGCTCGCGGCCGATACCCATGAAATGTGCCAACCCGATATCGACGTTACCAAAAGTTCGGCTCCAGCGAACTGCCCAGTCCGGATGCCAACGATTGGCGCTACCGCTGAATTCGGATGCATTTTGATCTACCGGCGGCACAAACCTCAATCTTCCTTGTAATGCCGGGAAAGTTCGATCGCGGAAATACGGCAAGTATAAAAAGTTGAAATTCCCATAAGCGCTGGGTATGTTCAAGCTGACCATCGGCTGTCCCAGTTTTTCTTCGCCGTTGATATTTTCCACCAGATCGATTTGATTGATGATATCGACAAGATGGCGCGACTCGGTTACACCCCAGAATACTCTGCCGACACCTGCGCGGATATTCCATTTCGGATTTTGATATAACCAATTAAGCTCACGAAGATCAAAGTGGGTTCGATGCTCATCGATTGCATCAACCCGGCCGAATGGGATAAAAGTCAGACGATTCGAGCCATCGCCCCATTCATGACGGAATTCCGGTTGTGCAACGCCGGATGGTACGAAGCGGAGATTACTTTGTTCAGGGAAAACCGGAGCATTTACATAGGTGCGGAAATCCATAGCCGCAAAACCGGACCATTCCGCTGCGTGAACATTGGTTATCGTGATACCGATAAACAATATGAGCAAGATTAATCTCGATTGCATCACAGTTGCCTTTAAGTACTGGTGGACTTTCAGGGTGATCGGTATTTAGTCCGGTACCCTGCTGGATACCGGACTAAACCACTCCATTTCTGCAAAACCTATTTAACTGAACAGGTGGTTTATTGAAGGATTGGGGTGCATTGATACTGGCCGCTTACTGCACATTCTTCAGGGAGCTTTCCATGAAGTCGTTTTCCGTCAGCCCAATGCGGAATCGGTAGTTAGTGCGTATCAATGAAGTGCTTTTGCCATTCTGGTGATTGACCATTTCAAGTTTGCCGGCCCTCCAGTATTGGTCTAAATATTGGCTGTAGTCACTGAAAGTAAGCGTTTTCAGCAAGGTGTTCTTGCGATCGTAGAAATCGATCCTGCGTGGCTGGTAAATGGTTTTATCAATCCATGAAACTTGGCGAACATAACCGGAATGTTCATAGGCAGGGGTATTCTCAATGACAAAACAGTCATTGCCATCCAAAACCTCGTCACGCAGGTACTTATATTTGTATTTTTCCAATTCCCATGCAGCAATGTCTTCATAGGCAAATTCGCTACCCATGAATGGTCCGGATTTGTTAACCGTTGTAATACGTTTGACGCGTTTCAGTTCCGGCAGGTATAGCCATTGATCATCCGGTTTTAGGCCATGTGCGTAAGTCAGAATGGCGGTGCCTTTAACATCTGCCGGGCTGTGAAAAACGCCAAGATCTTTATCTCCATCACCGGCTATTTCCAGCGTCTTATGGGTGAACTGGCGTTTGCTTTCGTCACCTTGCGCATTCCGCAGAACCATCAGTGCGTTGTGAATACTGTCACCGAAACCGGTATCACGGCGTTCAACTTCACGATTGATGGCGTAACCTTTTTCTTCATCGGACATGGCGTGCAGCATCGTATTCATGCTGAAGAAAATAATGATCAGGTAAAAAATCTTTTTCATTGACCTCTCCTTTTAAGACTTAGTGATAACAGAACTGGAAGATTGGGTCATGCGGCTTTTCCAAGTCTCCAGAGTTAATAGTATTGGGGGAAGCAAAAGGAATTCAGCAAATAATCCCAAGGCGAAAATGCTGGAAGTGAGCAATCCCATTTCGTTATTAATTTTGAAGCTGGAAAATGCGAACAGGGAAAATCCCATGATCAGGACAGCGGAAGTAATCCATAAAGCGCTGCCAACCGTGGCAAAAGCGTATCGAATGGATTCTTCCGGCGTCAGATTGAGTTGTTTTCTGGCATGTTGGTATTTGCTGAGGAAATGCACCGTATCATCCACTAAGATTCCCAATGTCATAGCGGCCACAACCGATGCGGCAAGTCCTATTTGCCCGACTGTCAATCCCCATAAGCCGAATGCAATCCCTGCGGGAATCAAATTAGGGATCAAGCTGATTAAGCCAAGCTTAACGGAGCGTAATATCAGAATCATGATCAGCGAGATAACGCCAATCGCTAAAATTTCCCCTGAAATCATGCTGGCGATATTTCGTTGTCCGATATGTGCGAACAATAAAAATGGACCTGTGCCTTCGCTATATTTTATGGCGGAAGTATTGGCAGCCAGCCAAGCCTGCGCACGCGCTTCAAGATCAATCACCTGCTGGCTGGAAATACTATGTAGGGTAACGGTTACGCGTGTGGCCGATTTGTTGATATTGATCCGATCGTTTAGATCCAGACCGTACGGTAAGAACATTTCGTACATCAATAGAATTTGCGCGCTCAAATCCCGAGTTTCTGGTAGACGGTACCACGCCGGATCGTCATCGTGCATGTTGCGGTTTAACCGCTTAAGGATGTCTGTTACCGCATAAACGTGCATGACCTCCGGCTGTTTCCGATACCACTGCACAAATGTATCAACTTGATCGAGAAATAGCGGGTCGTTGATGCCGTCTTCGATTTCATGAGCGAGCGAATATTCGATGCGGTATAAGCCTGTCAGGTTGGCGGTGGTGTAATCGGTGTCGCGGCGGAATTCAACGGAATCGTCAAAATATTTTAGAAATTCGTCATTCAGTACATTCAACGGGATGCAGGAAATCAGCACTATCGTAACCAGAATAAGAGAGCATAGAACGGTATTACGGTATGCGATGATAAAGTTTGCCAGCCGCGCTAGAATTCTGCTGTTGCCGATGCCGGCGCGCCCTTGATGTCTCGGTAGCAGCATCATCAGTGCGGGTAGGAAAGTGATTGTTAGAAAAAATGCGAGCCCAACACCCATCGCTGTAATATTTCCAAGATCCTGGAAAGGTGGAGCCTCGCTGAAGTTCATCGAAAGAAAACCGATTGCCGTGGTTAGATTGGTAAAGAGAATCGCTTTGAAGTTAATCGCGATACTTTCCATCATGGCATCTTTTCTGCTATGGCTTCGTTCCAGCGCGCTGTAATAGCCCGTTAATATATGAACAGCATCAGCTACAACGACAGTGAGCAGAATGGTTGGAGCGGGAATGCTGGAAGGGGAAAATGCAATATCCAGCCAGCCGGCCAGTCCGATTGCGCCGGCGACCGCCAGTATCATCATGGCGATAATGGCGAGTGTTCCCCACAATGATTTAAGGAACAGCGCCAAGGCGAGGCAAATAATGGCGAGCATTGCGGGAGTCAGTGTCGCCATATCGTGTTTGGATGATTCCGCGAAGGATAGATCGAAGATGAGGGAGCCAGTCATCCGGATATCCCAATCAACGTGTTCTTTTTTTAGCTCACTGATCAGGTTTCTTACGAATTCAACGGCTTCTGCTGTTTCTCTATCTTGATCCAGAGCAGGTCTGTGAACAACCACATTGATTCCCATCACTCTTCCGTCAGGAGAGATGAGCCTATTGATTAAGAGCGGCTCATTTAAAGCAATCTCTTTCTTCTGGTTAATCTGTTGCGTATCCAGTTGATCAGCATTTCTTATCAGATCTTCAACGAAAAGCTCATCACCGGTTGCATGGCTATGTTGAAAATTAGTGATTGAATCGACACGTACAGAATAGGGTGTTTGCCAGAGAGCTTTGGTTAATTTCTCTGCTATGACGAGATTTTCCTTGGTGAATACATTACCGTTTGTGGGTGTAATTACCACTAGTAAATTATCATCCCGGACATAAGTTTTATTTAAGGAATCAAATGCAAGAAGCTGGGGATTTTCCTCACTAAAAAACATCCGGTAATCGCTTTTAAAATGTAGAAACTGAATACCGTATCCGGCGATTATCACCAACAAAGCACTTAAAATGGCAGTCCACCCGCTATGTCGAAGTATCTGGTGGGTATAGGTATTGAGGAGCATTGATAATCCTTTTCGTTTCTTTGGGATGTGCAATAGCTGTACATTTTCAATCGTTCAGATCAAGATAAGCGGCGCTATTTCCGGTTCTTTTTCAATTAACGTAGTGATTGACAAAGTTTGGCGGTGTGAAAGTTAGCTTGAGCCGCATTAAAGAGACCCGAATGGTGATGGAAGAGCAGCCTGATGGGCTTGCAAAAGGGCGGATACTATTAACTCTGTTTGTCTGGAAGACATGGTAAGAATTCCCGCCACCTTCTCATGTTATCTAAGTCAGATATTGCCCTTCATAATTAATTAACACTTTATTGCGAGCACGCAATAAAGCATTAATTGCATAATCCAGCTCCTCAAACTTATGCTTGAATGTGACATTCATACGTAGACGTTCTGTTCCTTTCGGAACTGCTGGAAATAGAACCGGCATTACATAAATGCCTTCTTGATTACATTTTAACGCCATGTCGAGAGCGGTTTTCTCGTCTCCCATCATGATCGGAACGATGGCTGTCTGGCTATTGCTCACGCTGAAGTTTTCTTCCTTTAATCTTTGAATGAAGTAATTCACGTTCGACATTAGCTGTGACCGGCGCATTTTTCCTTCCTGTTCGATCAATTTAAATGCAGTACAAGCTGCGGCGGATGTTGCCGGCGAAATGGCCGCACTGAAAATAAAGCCGCGCGCATTGTATCGAAGGTAAGTAATGAGTTCATGCGAGCCAGTAATATAGCCGCCCTGGCACGGTATTGTCTTGCTCAGTGTGCCCATCAAAATATCAATTTTGCCGATACACCCGAAGTGTTCTTCAATTCCTCGCGCATTATTCCCCAGCACACCAAGGCTATGCGCCTCATCAACCATCAGAATGGTATTTTCAAATCTGTCTCTCAGCTTGATTAACTCCATCAGTGGAGCAATATCTCCATCCATACTATAGACAGCATCAACTACAATCAGCTTGCGAGCGTTCGAGGGGATTCTTTCTAATTTATCAGCAAGTTCAAAGATATTGTTATGTGAAAAACTTACAATCTCGGCGCGGGAAAACCGGCAACCATCGGCAATGCTGGCATGATTAAATTCATCGGTGAATATGTAATCCCCCTTTCCAGCAAGACATCCAATTACTGCCAGGTTGGTCATAAAGCCTGAGCTGAAAGTAATAGCCGCTTCCCTTTGGAAGAAGTTTGCAATGACGGACTCCAGTTGTACATGGGAATTTAAATTACCCCCCAGTAACCGGACTCCATGTGTACCTGTGCCGTAATGCGCTATTGCTTCTGTTGCGGCGACATTGATAAGCGGGTGTTGCAGTAAGCCTAAATATGAATAAGTGCATAAATTTAACTTTTTTTGACCTTCGCTATACAACCAGCAATCGTCATAATCACTTATATTGCTGAAGAAGAATGGATATTTTGATTGATAATCATAAAATTTTCCCAATGTTCTCATCATTTTTGATTTGAATTTTGGAGGAATGTTACAAGGAGGCGGGGGCTGTACTTTAGTTGGCTTGCCCTCTAATTGATTCAGTTCATCGAGGGCTGATTTGAGTAAATCCGAGCTTTCTTTGATCGATGGATAGAAACCTGGTTTTAGATACTCAAAAGAACCTTTGATAATCATAGCTAAGAAGCTATTGCGACCAAAACTTTCTTTCAGCAATTCTTTCCAGAACCCTTTTGTCGCAATTAAGCGGGTCTTTAGACCGAATAAGAAAGTTCCTAACATAAGAGAGAAAATAAATGTGCCCAAACTGGAAGCTAACCCTAACATTCTTATCAGCCATGAATTGGAAACATTTTGCAGTAGCTTATAGACAGTTTCTTTATGCTCAATTTCTTCAGAAAAATGCCAGAGGAAAAGTTTTCGTAGCTCATTATTCTGAATTTCGTTGAGCAGTTGCTGATTAAGGAAGAAAGTTGCAATTATTGCATTATGATGTTCGATTGCTGCAGCGGTTGCTAATCGAAGCTTTAATGGCGTTAAGGGTTCGAGTATTTTATAAAAAAATACATTGCACAATTTACGATATAAATTTAAACCTAACCCCTCAATCTGCATGGCCTTAAGCAAATGGCCATGTTCTCGTGAATGAGACCCCTCCTGAAAAAACAACATTCTCAATTCATCTGCCAGCTCGGGTTTTACCTGTTTGATGTATCGATTGCATGTTCGAATAATAAAACTTTCACCATTCGGGATGAGAAGGGTATATGAATTTAGCAGCTGAGTGGTTAAGGGTTTTTCACGATACCAAACGCCAGCAGCTGAAGGCATCGTTTTTTCATTTAGGTGAAAATCTCTTTTCTGAAGCGTATGTGTATCGATAGTGCTTATCATTTTATTTCTCTCCTAATTTGAAAAAAGGAATAAGAAAAGGAACCGACGAACGATACTGACGATAAGCTTCACCAAAATGGCTTTCTAGATAATTTGCTTCACGTATTGCCATTTTTACATTGAAAATTACTGCATAAAGTAATGCAACCGCCAATCCGGTCAGTACATATTGATAATCATGCGGATATAAATTTGGAGCTTGATGAAGAACAAATAGCGATGCTCCGATTTCACATAGGAAAACGCCAAAATAAAGTGGATTGCGTGTGAATCTGTAAACTCCCTGAGTAACTAACTCTGGTTTTTCAAGACACTGCCCCGTAAAGGTATGTGCTTTCCCAAGCGTTGTTCTTGCCATCGTAACAATGGTAGTTCCACAGATCGTTAGCAGAAGTGAAAGCCAGTCAATAGCACTTATCTGCTGTATTTGAAATGCGGTCCAAATGAAAGCGCCAATCAATAAGAATGAACTGAATTTCATGATGAACTGCCAAACTGGGGATACGAAATCACGAGCTCCGGTTTTTTTGCGGATATCCATACCAAAGAAAATGAAAAAAATGGTAAACAGTCCACTGATGATTTTAAATGCAGTTATTTCATACATAATTGGTTTCCAAAGTAGATTAAGAAGAGGATGCAAATGCTACTTATGAAACAATTTTGTATCTGTGACTTTTGTCACAATAAAATTGAAATTGCAGTAATTCTGCTGATGGAATATACAGATGGGTACATAGGATCTGTCGCACAGATTCAAGTGGTGATCATAAGAATCGGTTTAACCGGCCTACAGCTCAGTCGAGTTTTACGGTTGAATCCTTATTATTGTAATAACCGGTGCTTTTGAACGATTACAGTGCGAAAGGAAAAAATAACGGTTTTGCGTCTGATTTCAACGCAGCATGGCTGAGTGTAGTAGTTTTTCAGAGCATTTTTACAGACTTTGCCATTTGATCAGTGCTACTTTTATGACATCGTTAACCGCGAGACAAGAAACCATCGCATAGGTGAAAATTGCGAGTGTCTGTTGCCACGGCAGCGCTTCGAGTCCGGGTAACTGTAAGAATGTCAGCGTGGTGCCGATGCAAGTAACCGAGACTAAGGCCATGAGTAGTATTCTGTTGGGCATGGTGGCCCAAAAGAAATGACGCTCCCGGGCTGACACAATAGAGAACACGGCAAAATAGAACAACGTCAGGAAACTGAAGGTATGCAGGGCACTATCGTTGTTTGCCAGGCCGAGATGTATCCAGCCAAACCACAGCAGTAAAAGTGACTCGACTGTCATGGCGATGCCCAGCACTACCGCTAATGTGATAGACCTTCCGATGTTCCATGTTTCCGGCTGCCTGGACGGGCGCACATCATCGGTAGCGAGCGCGATCTTCGCGAAATCCATTAGAAATACCAGCAATAGCATGGCAAAGGCGGAAATGACGAATTTACCGGTTACCACGAACGCCACGGCCACGAAGGCAGCTTTCAGGATCGTCCGGCTGATCTTATTGATGATCCACGTCAGAATACGCTGGTAGATCATGCGGCCCTGTTCGATCAATGCGACGATATTGGTTAGGCCGGGTTCGGTCAGTATCACGCTGGCGGCATGCTTGGCCACGTCGGTTGCCGTGCTGACTGCAATGCCGACCTCGGCTTGGCGCAGCGCAGGGGCATCGTTTACACCATCCCCCGTCATGCCGGTCACATGCCCGGCAGCTTGCAGACATTGCACCACCCGATATTTATCTTCCGGAAGAACCTCGGCAAAACCGCCGGTGTGCGCTAATAGATCGGCTGCTTCTTTGTTACCGGTTTGGGTATCTGCGGTTCTCAGGTCGGTTACGCGCCGGATGTGGGCAAGTCCGATCCCGCGGGCGATTTCTCCAGCCACCGCCAGCGCGTCGCCGGTGAGCATTTTTACCGAGACACCGAGGTCGCGCAGTGTAGCGATGAGTTGTCGAGCATCCGGACGGGGCGGGTCGTACAGAGTGACCAATCCGGTCAAAACCGGTGTCGCTGTCACCGGACCATAAGCCACGGCCAGTGTGCGATATCCCGTGTGGGCGGATTCCGCGATACGGGTTTCCAGCATCTCGATTTCCTCAGGGCGCAGCTTGCAGGCTTGTGCAATGGTTCGCACCGCGCCTTTCATCGCGCGGAATTGCTGTCTGTTCTGTTCTATGACGGCTTCCGTCCGCTTGGTCGCGGCATCGAAAGGAGTGAAGGAAACCGGTGTGACCATGGGCATGCGGTCAAGAATCCCCTGTTTTTTTGCTTCGGCCAAAAATGCCAAATCGATCGGATCCTGGTTAGCCTCTTGCGAAGCGAGCGCGCCGGCAAATAACACGTCGGATTCCGCCGCTTCTTGCCAAGGAATGATGCCAGTGACGACCAGTTGATTCAGGGTGATCGTGCCCGTTTTGTCGACGCAGAGCACGGTCATCGTGGCCGCATCTTCCGCTGCGCTAAGACGGGTTACCAGCACACCGTGTTTTTCCAGTTCTTTCGCTCCGATGGCCGTGCTGACTGTGAACATGACCGGCAAAGCAACCGGTATCGCGCTCATCAGCAGGACGAGCATGAGCGGAATGATTTCAATGAGGGAGGCATCGCGGATCAGTGACAGTCCGAATACCAGGACGAGCACTGCAGCAATAATAATGAAAAGCCACCGGACTATTTTGGCTATGACGGTTTCGATATGAAGCTTTGATTGCGCTTGCTGCACCAATTCCGTAGTGTGGCCGAAGTAGGTTTTCGCTCCGGTCAGAATGACTACGCCGTTGCCTTCGCCGTAACGGACGATAGCCCCGGATGTCACGACTTCACCCTGAGTCTTGTCGACATTCTGTGATTCCCCGGTTAGAGCCGACTGGTCGATGCTTAATGTTCCGGAGAGAAGTTTGATGTCCGCCGGGATGATGTCGCCGGGGCGCATGCGGACAATATCGCCTGGAACCAGCTCGCGTGCAGGACAAACTTGCCAGCTGCCTGCGCGCAGCACCCGGGTGCTGATCTGCAAGCGACGACGCAGGGCTGCAACGACACCGGCAGTCCGACGCTCCTGTAAAAAGCTCAATACGGCATTGACAATCAGCAGCGCACTGACGACAACCAGATCTGAATATTTACCCAGAATTAGCGACAGAATCATGATCAATTCCAGCATCCAAGCCGAAATACCCCAAAATTTACCGAGGAACATCAGAATCGGGTGATCTTTTTGCTCAGCGACTTCGTTATAACCGTATTCTTTCCTGCGATTAACGACCGCGTTCGTCGTTAGGCCTTCCTCGGGATTTACATCAAGCGCGCAGAGCGTCGCGGAGATTGATGCGGACGCAATGTCGGAGTCATCGGTAGTAAGGGTCATGACGCAGCTCAATAACGGTACAAAATGAAATTTCAGCTAGCGGGCTTATTTATTCTGGAATCGTAGCAGATCAGCTTGGATAATAAACTTAATCTATTGCGATCCCATAATTAAGGTATCGCAAGATTCATATAACCGGGCGGTGTTAAGTAACAGTGAATGTCGAAGGGGCGAGTATTAGTCTGTGTGCAGCAAGGATGGAATTAACCTCGTTATATTTCAACGACTCCTTAAATCAGCTTTAAGGAGTCGTTCTGTCCTCGAATTAAAACTTAAAAGTCACCATGGTGTAACCATAATTGGTGTCCTTCATGCCCGGGCTGAATGGTACTTTATCGAAGTAATCGCCCTTGAATAAATGACTATAGCCGAAGTCGAAGCTCATCCGTTTCAAATAACTCCACTGCGGATCCCAGCCTAAGCTGATATCCAGCATATGGCCCAGAAAGCTGCCCGCACGGCCGGTTGGGTCTTGCAAGCCGCTGCCGACAAACGCGCCGCGTTTATCCGCTAACCAATACGCGCGATGCGACATCATCAGACGCACGGTAGGCGTGGGCACGAGTGTGGCGCGGAAACCGACGGGGGATAATAGATTGGATGGGAAGAACGGCCCGAACATACCGGTTGGACCATACTCGACCCGGCGTTTTGCATACAGAATGTCGAAATTTTTGTCCGGATCGCGGTTTCCCGATGCGAAGTCGAATAAATAAAGAGCCCGCAGCGGCATTGGTGTGTTGAAACTGTACCCGATCTCGCCGTGGTGACGATGGGCGAACAGGCTCTTATCTCGGGTATCGCCAAACTGATACATGGATTCAATTTCATAGTCCATGTTGCCTTTTGCGGGTTTTGCGAACAGTCTGAAACCGGTGGTCGATAAATTCCGTTGTTTGAGATGATCGCTTTCGTTCAACTGCAGGAAATAACCGTCGAAGTTAGCCCAGCGCAGGTCGCGGTTGGTTACGTAAGCACCAGAGAAGTAAGTTTCGGGAGTGTTCCAGTTTAACGATGTCGTAACCCGCTGCACCGGCCGGGAACCGAATACGCGCAGACTCCATTTCTCATCTGTATTACCCATCATGAAGTGCAAACCGTCGAACGCAGGTGAAAAGGTTCCCCAGCGGTGTCCGCCTACCAGACGGGCTTCTCCCAAGTCCATCATGAAGCGGCCGACCTCGAATTTAGCGGCATAGCCTGTGCCGAGAAAGTTTTTGTCGTGCACACCAAGATGCATTTGAGTGAAGTCAAAATGATCGGCGATATTCGGGTTATGCGCTTGCGATTCAATATGAGCCATCGGGGCGCGCATATCGGTTAATTCCAGCGTGAACTTGAGCGGATCGATGATATTTTTGACTTCAAACAAGAAGCGGGTGCGTTGATGAACTTGGTCGTTGAATCCCGGGATGGCTTTGGTAAAGCCATGATCGTATACGTCGTAACGCGTACGATGCTCGATTGCGACATTAAGCCAATCTGGCGCCATCGCGGCCAGCGGTGTTTTGTGTTCTTCCATCAGCTTGGTCAGATTGTCAAAGTCAAACCGTGTACTTCCCGGTGTTCCCAATGCACTGAAGGATGCACCATTGGTTCCATTGGCTGGTGCGGTTTTATTTTGAACGACAACGGATGGCTTTTTTGCCTTGTCCGCCTCCGTTTTTTCTGCTTCCGCAGCGTATGCGTGGTTACCGCTTAATAGTGACCCGGTAATAGCCAAGGCCATCCAGCGGGTGCGTCGTACGTTTCTCCAAGTCATTCTTTTTTCCTCTCCCTATTTAATTTCAATGTTGTATTTAAATAATTTTGTTTCTCATTTCCCCTGGAAAATATTACTTGCATAAAAAAGAATGCAATATACGCGTAAGCACGTATTAGTAATCACATAAGGTTAACCCCTTATATTTAGGAAATTAATAAAGAAAAATCAAGGTTGAATTTAAATTCTTTTTGTAACAAAATATTTACTTTATTTGGACACATAATGTGATTGAAGCATTAAGGAATTTAAGTTTTGGAGCATTATTCGACGCAGTAGCGGACGCTGCGATAGTGATCGAAAACACCGGGCATGTCGTACTGATGAATCTAGCTGCACAGCAATTATTCGGTTACAGCGAAAACGAATTCATGGGATTGGCAATTGAAATGCTGATAACACCGCGTTACCGTAAGCAGTACCGCTATTATCAAACGCTTTTTTTTGACAAACCGGCCAAGCTTCCAATGGGAATCGGCAATGAACTCGTCGCATGCGATCGCTCCGGGCAAGAAATATTGTTGGATGTGAGTTTCAGTCCAATAGAAGTGCAGCAACAACTGTATGTTTTAATCACATTCACGGTTTCCCAGCAACGCCTGAAAGTTGAAGATACATTGCGAGTGCGCGAAGAATGCTTACGCTTGGCGAAACAGGCCGCGGGTTTTGGCATTTTCGACTATGACTTCAAACGCGGTGTTGTTTATTGGGATAAACAAATGCGTGAATTCTGGGGCGGTTATCCCGGAGAGGTCATCAGTTACGAAGGATTTGTCGCCATGATACATCCTGCGGATCGAGCCGGCCGGCAAGCAGCTTTGGATTATGCGATGAATCCGGCCAGTCATGGCGTGTACAAGGCGGAATATCGTGTGATTGACCCGCTGGAAAAAACCGAACGCTGGATTGCCGTCGCGGGACAGGTCTATTTTAAAGCTGGCAGTGCAAACCGGCTGGTGAGTGTTGCGAGGGATGTGACGGAACAGAAAATTATCCCGGAAAAATTGCGAGTGTCACGCAATGAGGCGGAAGATATTCCGGAACAACAAGTGGTTGCCCGTATAGCTTCGGCTATTGCGCATGAGCTCAATCAGCCGCTGACTGCGATATCCGCGTATAGCGAAGTAGTACTGCAGACATTACGAAACGATAGCTTTGATGTGAAGCATCTGAAGAATGCGCTGCAGGGTTGTGTGGAACAAACGCAGCGCGCTGGTCGCGGTTTGCACGAATTGATCGCTTTTTTGCAAAAAAGCGAACTGGCAACCGAGTCTCTAGATCTGAATGATGCGATACGCGAGGCGCTGGATGCTGTGGTCAGCGACGGATTCGAGAAATTCCGTACACGATTGAAACTGGAAAAAGACTTAACTGCTGTTCAGTGCAATCGCACACAAGTGCATAAAGCTCTTGTAAATCTTTTTAGGAATGCCGCCGAAGCCATGCGAGCCGCCGATTCACCCATTTTGACGATCATTACCCAAATACAAGTCCTGAGTGATAAAAATAGGGCGCTGGTTATTGTGCAAGATAACGGACCTGGTCTTGATCAGGCTATGGCAAAGCGCATATTCGAACCTTTCTTTACCACCAAGCAAACAGGTATCGGAATGGGGCTTGCAATTAGCCGGGCACTGATTGAAGCAAACGGCGGTGAGCTTTGGGTAGAGTTCGATGGAGGATCTGGCGCCCGGTTTCATTTTACCTTGCCTTTTGCGCGGTAACCGTACTTGAGCTCGCTGGTTAGTTTCGCGGTTTACTTTCAGCGCTTGTGCGACTCGGCGCTATAGGAAATGATCCAGCAGTTTAATGCTATGGCGATCCAGCGCCGAGCGATCCCGAATCAGGAAATGAATGCCATGGCTATCCGTAATCATGAGCGACGATACGGTTAAACGGCGAATATCCTCTTCACCCTTCAGAATAAACGCAGTTTTACCGCGATCCGTTTCCACTTGCCAGGTGCTCGGTGTGATAAAGCCGGAGACTTTCGTGATGCGTTTGATCTCCGGCATGAACTCCCGGCTCGCCAGCTCGGATTCGATCAGTGTGCGATATTCTTCCGGTAAATCATCAAGCTGTTCGATCCATGCTAATTCATGGCCATGCGTATCCATGAGCGCTATGCCTTGCTCCGGACTGGTGATTGGAAACGATCTTACGGGGATTATTCCTTCGTGCATAACGCCGGATTGATCGGTAAGAACCAAGCGGCCGTAAGAGTTCCGGATTAGCTGATAATCGACGAGGTAACTCATTTGATTTCACCCGCAATACTGTGTTCCACGGTGGGTGAGGCTACTCGGTCTTCGGTATCGACATTGCGCGCTTGCGCCAAATACAGACGATGATAATAGCCTTCACGTGCCATTAATTCAGCATGGTTGCCGATTTCAACGATTTTGCCACGATCCAGCACGATCAAACGGTTGGCTTCGCGTAAAGTGGATAAGCGGTGTGCGATTGCGATCGTGGTGCGGCCACGCACCAGATTATCCAGTGCTTTCTGGATGACTTTTTCCGTGGTTGTATCTACCGAGGAAGTGGCTTCATCCAGAATCAGAATGCGCGGATTGATCAGCAGGGCTCGTGCGATGGAGATGCGCTGGCGCTCGCCGCCTGATAATGCCTGGCCACGCTCGCCGACGAGCGAATCATAGCCGTGCGGCAATCGCAAAATGAACTCGTGTGCATGTGCGGCACGGGCTGCCGCGACAATTTCCGCCCGGCTTGCATCCGGTTTACCGTAGGCGATGTTTTCCGCGATGGTGCCGAAGAATAAAAAGGGTTCCTGCAACACCAAGCCAATATGTTTGCGGTATTCCGCAACCGGTAGTGAGCGGATATCGTGGCCGTCGACTAGAATAGCGCCCTCGGTGACATCGTAAAA
>JBDHRU010000083.1:0-9810 GCA_039807765.1 Nitrosomonas sp.
AACTGCGCATCGTCCAACCCGCCGGTCGCCTCCTTGCGGTAACGCGCGATAAACGGCACCGTCGCCCCGTCGTCGAGTAATTGAATGGTGGCCTGGATTTGCGAGAACTTAACCGCGAGTTCGGTGGCGAGGCGTTGTTCGATGGATGGCAGCATGGGAATGTGTTTTGATCGTTGAAGTGTGGGAAAGGATGGTAAACCAAGAGGCGGCGGGATCGCAATTGCAATCGGTTGAGCGCGATAGAATTGACTTGCTGAGCCAAATTCAGATATTTTGAACCGGTTATTACCAGCAGGGCCGTGCAGAAGTCTTGATATTTAGAGCGTTATGTTTTAGAAAAAGCTGATTCAATGAACAAAAAACGACTTTCCGAACGCGACATCTGCACCAAATTCATTACGCCTGCACTGGAGCGGGCGGGATGGGATATAGCCACTCAAATCAGAGAAGAATTTCCCCTTACCAAGGGACGCATTATCGTTCGCGGTAAACTGCATACCCGTGCGGAGCACAAACGCGCCGATTTCGTCTTATTCTATAAGCCGAACATCCCGATCGCGATTATTGAAGCCAAGGATAACAATCATACCGCCGGTGACGGGATGCAACAGGCGTTAAAGTACGCAGAAATGCTGCAAGTTCCATTTGTGTTTAGTTCCAATGGTGATGACTTCCTGTTTCACAACAAAATTGCGCAAGATGGTATTGTCGAGCGAGAACTGGCGCTGAATGAATTTCCTGCGGCAGAAACGCTGTGGCAATGGTGGTTGCAGCATCTTGACCTGAATGATCAGCAAAATGTCCTTGTCACTCAGGATTACTACAGCGACGGCAGCAACAAAAATCCGCGCTATTACCAGCTTCTGGCTATCAACAAGACCATCGAAGCGATTGCCCGTGGGCAAAACCGTATCCTCCTGGTCATGGCAACCGGTACCGGCAAGACCTTCACTGCGTTTCAGATTATCTGGCGGCTGTGGAGGTCCAAAACGAAAAAGCGCATCCTGTTTCTCGCCGATCGCAATATTCTGGTCGATCAGACCATGACCAATGATTTCAAACCTTTCGGCGCGGCCATGACTAAAATCCAGAAGCGCCAAGCCAACAAATCTTACGAGATTTATCTCTCGCTCTATCAGGCAGTGACCGGAACCGAAGAAGAAAAAAATATCTACAAGCAATTCAGTGCCAACTTTTTCGATCTCATCGTCATCGACGAATGCCACCGGGGCAGTGCCGCCGCCGATTCCGCCTGGCGTGAAATTCTCGACTATTTTGCTTCCGCCACGCAAATCGGATTGACTGCGACCCCGAAGGAAACGAAAGATGTTTCCAACATCGATTATTTTGGCGATCCAATCTACACCTACTCCCTCAAGCAGGGAATCGATGATGGTTTTCTGGCCCCCTACAAAGCGGTGCGTATCGATCTGGACAAGGATCTGACCGGCTGGCGGCCCGATAAAGGAATGCTGGATAAACACGGTTCGGAAATCGAGGATCGCATCTACAATCAACAGGATTTTGATAAAACGTTAGTGCTGGAAAAGCGCACGCAATTGGTGGCGCAGAAAATTACCGATTTCCTTAAACAAACCAACCGTTTCGACAAAACTATCGTATTCTGTGAAAACATCGACCACGCCGAACGGATGCGCCAGGCGCTGGTGAATGAAAATGCCGATCTTGTTCAGCAAAACAGCAAGTACATCATGCGCATTACTGGCGATAACGAAGAAGGCAAGGCTGAGCTCGACAATTTTATTTTCCCGAAAAGCAAATATCCGGTCATCGCCATCACATCCAAGCTGATGACAACCGGTGTCGATGCGCAAACCTGCAAATTAATCGTGCTCGATCAGCGCATTCAATCCATGACCGAATTCAAGCAGATCATTGGGCGTGGCACCCGCATCAACGAGGATTACGGTAAATACTACTTCACCATTCTCGATTTCAAGAAAGCCACCGAATTGTTTGCCGATCCCGATTTCGATGGTGATCCGGTGCAGGTTTATGAACCCAAAGGCATGGATTCTCCCGTGCCACCGGATATTCCGGATGAAGAAGTGAGCGATGGCGGCGTGAACTACCCGATTCCCGGTGCCAATCCGGTTTGGAGCGGCGTGACGGAACCCGATCCGGGGGAGGAGGGCTACCGTATTTGCCGCTTTGTCGTCGCCAATGTCGAAGTCAAAGTGATTGCCGAACGGGTGCAATATTTTGACGCTAATGGCCGGTTAATCACCGAATCGCTCAAGGACTACACGCGCAAGGCTGTAGCCAGAGAATATGCTTCGCTCGACGATTTTCTGCGCCGTTGGAGCAGCGCCGGGAAAAAACAAGCGATCATCGATGAACTCTCCGGGCAGGGCATATTTTTCGATGCCCTCGCCGACGAGATTGGCCGTGGTTCCGGCAAGACATTTGATCCGTTTGATCTGCTCTGTCATGTGGCGTGGGACATGCCGCCGCTCACCCGCAAGGAACGGGCCGAACAGGTAAAAAAACGCAACTACTTCATCCGCTACGGTGAACAGGCTCGTTTGGTGCTGGAAGCACTGCTTGACAAATACGCCGATGAAGGCGTGGCACAAATTGAAGAGACACAGATTCTCACCATCGCCCCTTTTACCGGATTCGGCACACCAATGGAAATCATCCATGCCTTTGGCGGATTTGATCAGTACCAGCAAGCCGTGCATGATCTGGAGAATGCGCTCTATCTTCCCACTACAGGAGAATAACGGCTAAATGTCGCTTACCACTCTCATCAAATCCATCCAGGACATCATGCGTAAGGATGTCGGTGTCGATGGCGATGCGCAACGTATCAGCCAGATGGTCTGGCTGATCTTCCTGAAAATCTTCGACGACAAGGAACAGGAATGGCAGCTCACCGTGCCCAGCTACAAATCGTCGTTGCCGGGCCGCTTTCGCTGGTCGAGCTGGGCCAAAGATGCGGAAGGCATGACCGGTGAGGAGCTGATCGGCTTCGTCAACAACGATCTTTTTCCCGCGCTGAAAAAATTGGCGACGGCTGCCGGTGTGCCGCCGCACGGCAAGGTTGTTGGCTCGGTGTTCGAAGATGCGTATAACTACATGAAGTCTGGCACGTTGCTGCGCCAGGTGATCAACGCCATCGAAGCGGATGTCGATTTCAACAAATCCACCGACCGGCACCTGTTTAACGATATCTACGAAAAAATTCTCGCCGACCTGCAATCGGCCGGCAATGCGGGCGAATACTACACGCCTCGCGCCGTTACGCAATTCATGGTCGACATGCTCGATCCGCAGCTTGGCCAAACCATACTCGACCCAGCCTGCGGCACCGGTGGTTTTCTTACCTGCGCCATCGAGCGCCTCAAGCAACAAGTTAAAACTGCCGGCGACCGCAAACTGCTACAGCAAAGCATCAGGGGCGTGGAAAAGAAACCGTTGCCGCACATGCTGGCGATGACCAATATGATGCTGCACGATATCGACGTACCCACCAATATCCTCCACGACAATACCCTGAGCCGTCCGCTCAAGGACTACGGCCCAAGCGACCGGGTGGATTTGATCGTCACCAATCCGCCGTTTGGCGGCATGGAAGAGGATGGCATCGAAAACAATTTTCCGCGCAAATACCAGACTCGCGAAACCGCCGACCTGTTCATGGCACTCATCATGCACCTGCTGAAACATCCGTCGCAAAGCGGCACCGGCGGCAAAGCCGCCGTGGTGCTACCCGATGGCTTTCTGTTCGGCGAAGGCGTCAAAACCACGCTCAAGCGCGAATTGCTGGAAGAGTTCAATCTGCACACCATCGTGCGCTTGCCCAAAGGAGTATTCAGCCCTTACACCAGTATCGCGACCAATATTTTGTTCTTCGACAGAAGCGAGCCGCCCCAGGACATCTGGTTTTTCGAGCACCCGTATCCCGAGGGTTACAAGTCCTATTCCCGTTCCAAGCCGCTGACCATCGCCGAATTCGACCGGGAGAAAAGCTGGTGGGGCGGAGCAGCGCGCGTTGACCGCAAGACTACCGAATACGCCTGGAAAGTCAGCGCAAAACAGATCGCCGATCGCAATTACAACCTCGATTGCAAGAATCCGCACCAGGTCGAAATCAATCACCGCGCCCCGGAAGAACTGATGGCGGAATATCAGGAAATCGTTCAGCAGCTTGAAGCGGCACAGCAAGCATTGAAAACCGAGCTGATGACCTGCCTTTCTTCAGACAAGCGGGGCGCAAGGCATGAATGATGAATTGATGCCGCTGCTGCAGGCTGGCGAAGGGTATCACACTGAGTTCAAGCAGAATCTCGATAAATCATTCGTCGAGGAAGTCTGCGCCTTCGCCAATTCGGGTGGCGGAAGAATTCTCCTTGGCGTGGCCGATAATGGCGTCATCAAGGGCATCGACACCAGCAACGCCATGCGTTCCCGCGTGCAAGACATGCTGGGACAGATCGAGCCGCGGCTGAGCTGTGATATCGAAGCGATCGGCAGTCTCCTCATCGTAAAGATCCCCGAAGGGAAGGATAAACCCTACGGTTGTTCCCGTGGCTTTTTCATGCGCATGGGCGCCAATTCGCAGAAACTAACCCGCAATCAGATCATCGAGTTCTTCCAGAAAGAAGGTCGCATCCGCTTCGATGAACTCAGTCATGACAAGGCCGTTTATCCCGGCGATTTCGATTCCGGCGCCTTTTCCCGTTTCCTGAAACTGGTCGGTATCAGTTCAAGCATCGACCGCGAAATCCTGTTGCGCAACCTCGATTGCCTTATCGCCGACAAACGTTTTACGAATGCGGGTGTTCTCTTTTTTGCCAGGGATATTGATTTTCTGCTCAACCACGCTATTGTCAGCTGCGTCCTTTATAAGGGAAACGACAAGGTGCATATTCTCGACAAGAAGGACTTCAAAGCCAATCTGGTCGACAACATCGACAATGCCATGCTGTTCATCCAACGCCATACCAAACTCCGTTACAAAATCGAACACCTGCGCCGCGAGGAAATTCCCGACTATCCCGAAGTAGCGCTGCGTGAAGCTGTCATCAATGCTGTCTGTCACCGGGATTACTTCGACAAACGCGCCAATGTACTGATCGAGGTGTTTACCGACCGGGTAGTCATCACCAATCCCGGTGGATTGCCCAGCGGACTTCCACCGGAGGAATTCGGTACCCGGAGCGTGGCCCGCAACCCGCTCATCGCCTCACTGCTTCATCGCATCGACTATATCGAAAAATCGGCACTGGTATCAACCGTATCCGTCAGGCAGTCGCCGAACACGGTGGCACCGAATTGGATCTGCACTACAACGATTTCTTTACTGTCACCTTCCGGGCAAAGGTCGCCATGGTGTCAGATGGGGAAATAGGTAGGGAAATAGGTGGGGAAATAGAATTGACCGAACGTCAAAGGGAAGTGCTGGATCTTATCCGGTCTACCCCGACGCTTTCTGTAAAGGTATTGGCCGATCAACTAGGCATTAACCCTTCCGCTGTTGAAAAACACTTACAAGCATTGAAGAAAAAGGGTGTGCTGCACCGAGTTGGCGGCACACGAGGGCATTGGCAAGTGCTGGAGGGCGGTGGTGATGAATAACAGGAATATCTTACATAAAGGTGCGAAGACACCAAGGAAAGTCGATTTCTGTAACCACCATACCCACGTAGGCGGGTATTCAGGCCTACAACGGTCATTTATCCAACAGTTTGCTGGACAAATTGCCCGGCTCCATCCGGCACAAATCATCAATTTCTTAAAAGTACAGCAGCCTGCTGTACTTTTCTCGATAGCTCAAAATGGGGACAAGAAGTGACCGAGCTTCTCCATAATCTGCTGGAACAGCACTTCGACACTGCTTTCACCGCACCCGATGACATCAAAAAACTGCGTGAACTGATTTTGACGCTGGCGATGCAGGGCAAGCTGGTGACACAAGACCCGAACGACCCGCCCGCCAGTGAATTGCTGAAACAAATCGAAGCCGAAAAACAACGCCTCCACGCTTCGTCATCCTCGCGCAAACAGGGCTCCAGTGGAAAAAAAGATCTGGATTCCCGCCTGCGCGGGAATGACGGCATAAGAATTAAGTCCCTGCCGCCGATCAAACCAGAGGAAGTACCTTATGAATTACCGAAGGGGTGGGAGTGGATAAGACTTGGAATAATTGCGGAAATCAACGGTGGATTTGCATTTAAAAGCTCACAATATTCAAATGAAGGTATTAGAGTCGTTCGAATATCAGACTTCGATGAAAAAGGATTCAAAGACGACAAGATTGTTCGCTATCCTTACTCAGCTGACTTGATCAGCTTTAATATTGAATCTAATAACATTCTAATGGCCATGACTGGTGGAACTGTCGGAAAAAGCTTGTTGGTTAAGTCACTTCCGGAACCAATGGTAACCAATCAACGTGTTGCAACCATAAAGATAGCAATGGGGATAATACCTGAGTTTATTAATGGGTTAATTCGAACAGATTTGATCCAATCAGTCATTCACGCAGCTAAAAATTCTACTAACGACAATATTTCAATGGGAGATATAACAGGTTTTTTTGTTCCCCTCCCCCCCCCTCCGCGAACAACACCGCATCGTCGCCAAAATCGATCAATTGATGGCGAAATGCGATGAATTAGAAGCGCTACGTAAGGAGCGGGAGGAGAAGCGGCGGGCTGTTCATGCCGCCGCCATCAAAAAACTGCTTGACACGACCTCGTCATTCCCGCGCAAGCGGGAATCCAGCAATTCGAAAGAACTGGACCCCCTCTCCCTGCCTGCACCGGAACAGACATGCAGGAGTGACGGTGTTTCTACCCACGGTTGGAATTTTATCTAGCAGCATTTCGGTGAGCTCTACACTGTTAAAGAAAACATCGCCGAACTGCGCAAAGCCATCCTGCAACTCGCCGTCATGGGCTGCCTCGTCCCCCAGGACCCGAACGACCCGCCCGCCCGCGAACTGCTGTGAAACAAATTGAAGCCGAAAAACAACGCCTCCACGCTTCGTCATCCCCGCGGAAGAGGGGATCCAGTGGGGTAAAAGATCTGGATTCCTGCCTGCGCGGGAATGACGACATAAGAAACAAGTCCGTGCCTCCTATCAAGCTGGAGGAAATGCCTTACGAATTGCCGAAAGGGTGGGAGTGGGTGAGGTTGGAGAATGTAATTTCATTTATGAATGCCGGTTGGAGTCCTAAATGTGAAAACGAACCGGCAAAGGAAAATGAATGGGGCGTGCTCAAAACGACAGCAGTACAATCATTACTGTTTTTACCTTACGAAAATAAGGCGCTTCCAGCAAAGTTAGCTCCTCGCCCGGATGCTCAAGTTGAAGAAAACGACATTTTAATTACCCGCGCCGGACCAAAGAATCGAGTTGGGATATGCTGCGTAGCGAAAGCTGTCTGGTCTCGACTAATGCTTTCCGACAAAATTATACGTTTCAAGATTTATGGGAAGCTGATTTTCGCAGATTATTGCGCCCTTGCTTTAAATATAGGGTATGGATCTGATCAAATTGAGAAAATGAAGTCAGGCATGGCAGACAGCCAAATGAATATGTTAAGCAAGTAATAGTTGCTCTTCCTTCCCTCCCCGAACAACATCGCATCGTCGCCAAAATCGACCAGCTGATGGCTCTGTGCGACACGCTGGAGCAGCAGATCGATGCCGCTAACAGCAAGCAGACCGAGCTGCTCCATGCCGTGATGGCGGCGGTGTAATCGGCAAACGTGCGGGCGCGGCGCGGTTATCACCGGTCCAGTAAGCGATCAAGTAACCGGCTAAGTAGCAGCGCTTCTCTGGGAGATAGGGTAGCGGAGCCGATGCGCGGTTCAAGGTTTGCGGCTCCCAACAGCCTCCAACCCACCCCCGCATTTCCAGCACAACTGAAAATTCGCCGGATTCTCTTCGCCGCAGGATGGGCATTGCACGTTGCGGGTGGTGACCGGGGTGTTTTCGTAGCTGTCGATGATGCGTTTGGCGCGCTCTAAGTCGTTCTCGCGCGTGATCCAGATTTCCGGGCAGGCGTGGTGGACCGGTATTTCTCCGGCCATGCCTTGCGCGTACTGGTTGAAAATTTGCGCCGGAATGTAGGCGTGTGCGAGCAGATCAAGTACTATCTGCGCTTCCATCAGATTGCTGGCGGAGTAAATTTTTTTCATGCCGTGATGAGTATCCAACGGATCAATTGTTTAACTGATAAAAACTATGTGGTTTAGAAATATACAAGCTTATCGTATTACCGGCGGGAATATAACCCCGGACAGCCTGGAACAAGCGTTGTCGCAGCATGCGCTGCAACCGTGCACGCAAATGGAGCCGCAAAGCCGCGGCTGGTTGACGCCGCGCGACGAGCAGCCGAATTTCGTCCATGCCTACGGCCAGCATTGGCTGATTGCGTTTGGGGTGGAGAAGAAGCTGCTGCCGGCCTCGGTGATCAATCAACACGCCAAGAACCGGATCACGCAAATCGAACAGATGCAGGGCTATAAGGCGGGCAAGAAGCAAATCCGCGACATCAAGGAAGCGACCGTGATCGAGCTGCTGCCGCGCGCGTTTGCGCAGCGCCATAAAACCTACGCCTGGATCGATATGCTGAATAACAGGCTGATTCTGGATACGTCCAGCGCCAACAAGGCCGAGGAATTCGTCGAAGCGCTGATTAAAACGGTGCAAGGAGTCACGCTGGCGCCGCTCGATAGCAAAATTTCACCGTCGTCGGCGATGACGCGCTGGTTGAGTGGCGACGATTTACCGTCGATTTTTACCGTCGACCGCGATTGCGAGTTGCAGGGGATGAGCGATGAAAAAGAAACCATCCGATATTCCCATCACATTCTGGAAGCGGAGGAAACCGCGCGCCACATCCGCGCCGGCAAGAAAGCGATCAAGCTGGCGTTGACCTGGGATAGCAAGATTTCGTTTGTGCTGCAAGACAATCTGCAACTGCGGCGCATCGCACCGCAGGATATTCTGAAGGAATCCACCGAGAGCGCTGAGGAGCTATTTGTCAGCGATTTCACCATCATGACCGGTGAACTGAGTCAGTTGATCACCGACCTGATCGATGCGCTGGGCGGGGAAGACCGCGATTGACCGGCTGCTGGCGCAAACCGGCCGCAATCGTTGTGATTTTTGCTATTTTTTGCCTTGATCGCTGATTCCCGATAGCACGCCGCTGGCGATTTTGCCGATGATGTCCGCGGTGGCATGCGCCAGCGTGGCGCCGCTTTCCAGTTGCGCGTGCCCGACCGATGCGACTTGTTGCGCGAATGTCGCCAGCGTTTCCTTGAGCTGCGAACCGACCGCCGTGCCGTTGTTTTTGGCATGCTGGCCTAAGTCATGCAGGACATCGGAAACCAATCCCTGCGCTGCTGTGGCGGTTTGATGCAAGGTGTCCAGAAATAAATTTTCCAATCCTTCGAGGTCGGAGCGGGTGCGCGTCAATTCCTTATCGGAGAATTTCTTGGCCTGGCTGGCCGCCTCTTCAACGGCCAGTTTGGAGGCTTGCGCGAAACCGGCCAGCGCCGTATCGAGTCCGGCAACCGCTTCGGTAATTTGTAATTTCGCCGCTTGGGCCTGATTGGCGGTATGTTGCAATTGCTGCGTTGCGCCGTCGTGCACACCGTGCAAGACAGCGGTGATAATGCGCTGCAACGACTCCGGATCAATGGTTTTTGCATTCATGGCTTTCAGCGTCAAACGATGCACCGTTTCCTTGACGTGCGTGCCGTTGGCGAGCGCTTCACGAATTTCGGTTTCTAACGATTTGAGATCATCGCCGGATTGATGACTGGA
>JBDHRU010000084.1:0-9789 GCA_039807765.1 Nitrosomonas sp.
ATCGAATTGACGGCGCAAGCGGATATCAAGAATCAGGGACTGAATATCAATCATCAAGCCAATGTCGGTTTCAGCGCTAAAGGCAATGCCACGGCCGAGTTGTCGGCCAGCGGCCAGACCATGGTAAAAGGCGCTATCGTGATGATCAATTAGGCTTTGTTGAATGTGCAGTTTTAATTAATCATTAACAGGAGTTTGGCCATGCCACCCGCCGCACGAATTACCGATATGCATACTTGCCCGATGCAAACACCGGGTGTGCCGCCGATTCCTCATGTCGGCGGTCCGATCAGCGGACCATGCGTGCCCACGGTGCTGATCGGCAATCTGCCGGCGGCCGTGGTGGGGGATATGTGTGTTTGTGTCGGTCCGCCGGACAGTATTGTGAAGGGTTCCGCGACGGTGATGATCAACAACCGCCCGGCTGCCAGAATGGGTGACACCACGGCGCATGGCGGTACGATTGTATTGGGGTTGCCGACGGTGATGATCGGCGGTTAGCAGGGAAACGGAACGATGAGTATCGACAAATCCTTTCTCGGCACCGGCTGGGGATTTCCACCCGAGTTTAATCGGCAGGGATCGGCCCGCAAGGTTGCCGCGGAAGAGGATATTCATGAAAGTTTGCTTATTTTGTTGTCGACCAATCCCGGCGAGCGCGTGATGCAACCGACGTATGGCTGCGGCCTGAAAAGTCAGGTCTTTGAGGAAATCAATGAAACGGCGGTAACCGTCATGGTCGATTTGGTGCGGCGCGCCATTCTGTTCTTCGAGCCGCGGGTGATTGTGGAAAGTATCCGGGTGGATTCCGCTAACCGGGAAGACATCCTGAATGGTTTGATCAAGATCGATATCACCTACATCGTGCGTGCCACGAATAATCGTCACAATATCGTCTATCCGTTTTATTTCACCGAAGGTACGAATGTCAAATTATGAGGATTTTGGGGTGAATGAAGGTTCGTGCTGATCGATTAACGAATAATTTGCATATCAGTGACGGCAGGAGTCAGGAAAAAAGATTACTGCCGGCGCTCGAGAAGGATTATTTCAACGTCGCCGAACTGCGTTTTCACACCTTATTGGCGCTCGCAACTGAATATGCCCAGGTGCTGAAATTTTATAACCTGGAAAACCGGGAAGACGGTACCTGGGAACATTTTTTCTCGTTGGATGAAACGGTCGTCATTGCAACCATACTGGCTGTCGATCTGGATAAATTGGGAAGCGGTGAGGGCTATAAAAGCCTCGTGACCGATGCCGATCGTGAATTAATGGAGGCATTGCGTGCCATACCTGCGAAAGAAATCGGCCGCCACATGATGGCGGCTTACAGTGCGGTCACTATGCTCGATAAATGGCTGCAATTGCTGGCGCATGCGAAAAACTCGATCGGTGTCGAGCTGCGCAAGGTTGTGGAAAGCGTGATTGGCGGGCTTAAAAAAGATATCGATGTGCTCGGAGATTATCTAGCCGGACATCTTTCGCATCGCCTACCGGAGGAGATTCTTTCCCGCGATTTGATTGCACTGGTGTCTGACCCGGAAGAAATCAAATTGAGCAGGGTGAACGTAGCCGTTGATGTGTCCGATCCTGTGCCTATCCGCTCCAGTTTTTATGCTTTTATCAAAGCCATCGAAATGGTGCAGTTCAGTGCGGAGAAATTGTTGTCCGCTTCCTTGGTCAGTCAGGATCATGAGCCGGCGGCGGGGCTTTTAATCGCTTTTCTGCAGTTGTTCCAGAAACTGCATCATAAAATCAACCGGTTTACGCTGAATTATGTCGATTTCTACTATGATCAGGTGCTCAAAGCACAGCCGCGGAACTTCATACCGGATTATGTCTATTTGGTCGTTGCCCCAAGTAAGAAGGATCATACGGTACTGATACCGAAGGGTACGGAGTTTCTGGCGGGGCAGGATGAAAACAAGCGCGATATCGTGTATGCGGCCGCTGAAGACGTCGTGATCAACGATGCCGCGGTCAGTGCGATTCATACCCTGTTTTTTAAACGCGATGCGCTGAATTTCCCCGAGAATAGTTTGTTTGAGTCCATCGTCCTGAATAACCGGGTGAGCGAAGTCACCCGGCAGCTGGCTACCGGCGGCTGGTTGAATGATGTGCCGGTTGCAACCGCGGATAGCCCGTTGGACGAGGAGAGTCTGGAATCCTACCCGCTATTTGGCGCGCCCAAGAAAGTAGAGGATACGATGCTGGTGCAACATGCGCGCATCGGATTCGCCCTGGCCAGTAAAGTGTTGCGGCTACAGGAAGGACGGCGCACGGTTTGCATCCGGATGCAATTTACCGGTGCGCCGGAAATGTCTTTGGAGCAGTGGATCCGGAATATTGCGGTTGCCATGCAGCCGGAGGGGAGCAGTGGCGTCGTATCGTCCCTTCACGAGCAACAAGCCTTTTTTAAAGTCTTCCGAGATATGTTTATCGTGAGTTTGTCGACTGAAGACGGCTGGCGGGAGCTGGCGGAATACCTGCCTTCCTACTCGGGTGTTGATCCGCATCAGAAAAAAAACAGCCTGGTGATCACTTTCTTTTTACCGGAGGATTTTCCAGCGGTTGTTGCTTACGACCGGAATATCCACGGTGACGGTTATGACACGCAACTGCCGGTCGTGCGGCTGGTGCAGAACCCGCGCAGCTATTTATATCCTTACGGGATTCTGAGCAAGCTGGAATTGGAGCGGATCGGGATCGACGTGACGGTGGAAGGATGTCGCATGCTGCAGTTGTATAACAATATCGGGCAGCTATCGCCACTGGCGCCCTTCACGCCTTTTGGTCCGATTCCTGAGGTAGGTTCTTATTTCATCGCCGGATGCGCCGAAGCCGCCGGGAAACAATTGTCGGATTTCAAACTAGAGATTCAGTGGGGTGGTTTGCCCGCCGGTATCGGCGGATTTAAAGCGCACTATCAGGGTTATGAAACTTTCGGCGATACCGATTTCCGCGTCAGCGCGTCGGTTTTGGCCAACGGAAAATGGCTGCCGGAGAATACCAAGGGTATGGCGGCCCATTCGCTTTTTCAAATCAAAGCGGGTTTGGACGGCGGCGGCGAAGTGAATGAGCGCAGTGAGTTGTCTTGCGCTCCGGTGATTTCGTACTGGAGCTCCGATGATTACCGCAGCGCTACAACGGAATTCGGCTACACGCCGTCGACCCATAAAGGTTTTTTTAAGTTTACACTGGTGGCGCCCCAGCAAGCGTTCGGTCATCGCGATTACCCTACGGCCCTAGCCAACGTTTTGACTTTCAACGCCAAGCAGAAGCACGCCAAATTTCTCAAGAAAGTACCCAATTTGCCTTATACGCCGGTGATTACCGCCATCTCGGCGAATTACCGGGCTTCCGCGCACATCGTACCCGGTAAGGAAGAGGCCAGTTGCAGTCCGGCCGTGCGCGAGAAAGTGATCCATTTGCACCCGCTGGGCTGGGAAGATGTGACGATGCAAGCTGACCGGGCCTATTACTTACTGCCGCAGTACGAATATTCCGGGAATCTGCTGATCGGATTGGACGGACTGGCGGGCGGCGGCGTGGTCACGCTGTATTTTCATTTGCGCGAAAATTCATTGCCGGTTGAACATGCTACTACGCAGGAGATACAGTGGTTTTATTTGGCGCACAACCGCTGGCTGCCTCTGAGCACCAAAGAGATCATTGCGGACTCCACGCAACGATTCATGAAAGCAGGTATCGTCACACTCGATATTCCGGCGGATATCTCGCAGGAAAACACGGTATTGCCGGCCGGATTATGCTGGCTGCGCGTGTCGTCCGAGCACGATCTGGGAAAATATTGCAGCTTGTACTCGATTCATACGCAAGCGCTAAAAGCAAGCCGGTATATGCAAGAAGATGCCGCATTGAGCAGTGCTATCCGGTTGCCAGCCGGTATGGTATCGCGATTACGCAAGTCGATTCCCGGGATTGGCGGTATTCGGCAAATTCAACCCTCCTTCGGCGGCCGCCTGGCTGAGGATCGCGGCCATTTGCGGATCCGCGTCAGTGAACGGCTGAAACATAAACAACGCGCCCTGCTGCCAGCCGATTATGAGTTGCTGATACTGGAACAGTTTCCGCAAATTTATAAAGTGAAATGCTTTCCCGGCATGAACCCCGGTTTTGTCGCCGAGCAGCGTTTCAATCCCGGTCATCTGCTGATTGCGGTGGTGCCTCACCTCGCCCGGAATGTGATCAGCGTGCACAAACCGTTGCTGAGCGGTCATCTGATCAGCGATGTAAAAGATTTCATCGGTCGATATGCGCCGTCATTTGCTATTGTTCATGTCGTTAATCCGGTGTACGAAGTCATCCAAGTGCGCTGCACGGTTAAGCTGAAAAATCCATTACTGGCCGGTATGTACTTGGCGCGCCTGAATCAGACGATATCGGATTTTCTGTCGCCATGGAACGAGACCATCGGTTATACCCGTCATTTCGGGTGGGTTGTCAGCAAGCGCGATATTGAATCCTTTATCCAGAATCTGGATTATGTTGATCGTGTCACCAACCTTTCGCTATTGCGCATCGCCCCCATGGGAGAAGGTTATTACGATTTGCTGGATAGCGCAGACAAACCGGAGATCGCCGAAGTCAAGGATATAATCCCGCTCTATCCCTGGAGCATCGTTGCATCTATTCAGCAACATTTTATCGAGCTGGACGATTGTTACGATGTCATCGAACCGCAGATTACCGGAATCGGCGAGCTCGAAATTGGCAGTACTTTTATAATTTCTGATGAAAAATGGCGCGAAAAGATAGAAAAACACTAGAGGCCAAGTTCAAGAACGGCAAGATGCCGACTGAGGTTGCATTTGCCGATTTGATCGATTCGACGCTGAATCTGATCGACGATGGATTTGAAAAAACAGTCGAAGAGGGACTGAAAGTTTTTCAGTTGGGTGACGGCAAGCTGATGAGTTTTTATCAAAATATGTCGACACTCAGTTCCATGTGGTCGGTGGGTATCGATAAGGCGACGGGGAATTTGAGTTTCGGCGATCAACAGAATCCGCATGTGCTGACATTACGCAGCGTGAACAGCGCCGAACCCGGCAGCACGGCTAAGGCGGCTGTCGGCATCAATACCGATAATCCCCGCTTCGAACTGGATGTTGCTGGCACGGTCGCTTCCTTCGGCAGGATGGGACGCCGTGGCGAGCTGCCGGTGCCCGCCGACGGCAATTGGCACGATATTACCGAAACGCTGACCGGTTGCCAGGCCTTCGAAGTGGTGGCCGGTGTCGGCGGTAAAGACGGCGATGGCAAATATGCCTTGCTGCACGCCTTTGCACTTAACGCCTATAACGACAAGAGTCATATCACGTATCATCAGGCGCATTTCGGCGCCAAGTGCAACCGTCTGGAATTGCGCTGGGAGCGCGGCGCGAATGCCGAAAATTTCGAATACACACTGCAGCTTCGTGTGGGATCGTCCTACGGCGATAAAATTTGGGTCAATTATTACCTGACCCGGTTATGGCAAGACCCGGCGATGTACGGCAGTGAGAGCGGAGCGGAATCCGGTTATCCGAAAGTTTTGCGCAGACGGCAGGAAGAAAAATAACATGTCCGCGCGTGTTTTGACCCTCCGGTTGAATGTGCAAGAAGGCGGCCTGCTGCTGGAAGCGCTGGCCGAGCTGCCGTTTAAAACCGTTTTCGAGTTGATCGGCAAATTGAATCAACAAGCTAACGAATTGTTCACGGCGGGTT
Source organism: Nitrosomonas sp. (assembly GCA_039807765.1). Taxonomy (GTDB): domain Bacteria; phylum Pseudomonadota; class Gammaproteobacteria; order Burkholderiales; family Nitrosomonadaceae; genus Nitrosomonas. The sequence continues at coordinate 5,734 of JBDHRU010000084.1, forward strand.
GCGCGCAGTATGAGCGGCAACGGTTCGTCCTGACCGAAGCCGAGCTTGCGCTGACCATCAAGGCGCTGGGTAATCTGCCTTATCATCGCGTGCATGAGCTGCTGGCCGATTTGAATCAGCAGATTCAGGTGCAGCTGAATAATCAACCATCGTCAGCGGCTGCGAAAGCGTATGCCGGTATCTGAGCAAATTCCGCGCGTCATAACCGATCCCGATGGATTGGATTTTGAAACATTAAGAAAAGAAGGCATCCACAGAATCCAGGATTTGTGCGGCGAGGTATGGACCGACTATAACCTGCACGATCCCGGTGTGACCATTCTGGAACAGCTGTGCTATGGATTGACCGATCTATCCTACCGCTCCGGATTCGCCATTCAGGATTATCTGACCGATGAAACAAACAGTATAGATTTTCAGCAGCAAGCGCTTTTTCCGCCGGAAGAAATTTTTCCCAGCTCGGCTGTTACTGGAGTCGATTATCAAAAAATTCTCTACGACGCGATTCCCGAGATCGATTATGTCTGGCTTGAACCGAGTGCCGCCGAAGGGAAACCAGCCGCAGGCGGTCTTTACACCGTATTTGTGAAACTTGATGACGAGCTGATGCAAAATCATGCCCGTGAGCAAAATCAAAACGGTAATCTGGACGAACAATCGGGCAAACTGGAGCAGATCCATACAGTATCGGAGTGCATTCGCGTAAGCCTTGACCGGCTTGGTGCTGAGTTGGATGAACAGTACGAGAATCTGAGAAGCGGGCGCGGCATTGGCGTTGATGCGGATCCGGCAGCGCAAGCGGGTGAGCAGTCGGTTGATCAAATCGGCGGCCTATTGCGTCAACTGGATGCAACTTTGACTAGTCTGGATAGCATCTGGTGTCAGATCGACAGTATCTGGTCAGTCATCATGGATTCGCCATCCAGTTCCGGTTTGAGTGCAGGGTTAAATGAAGTGTTGTGCCAACTGGCGGCTGCGCTCAATAGTATGCTGGAAAATGTACCGCCTGCGCTCGAATCCGGGACGGATAACGAAATCGCGCATGACCGTGCGCTGCCGGATAACCTGATTGTGCCGCTATCCCGGTTTGAAAGTGCATTACGCGAACTGGATGCGAAATTACAGGAAACCGGAAATGGCTTGGTTTCCAACATCGGCGCACCGGATCAGGTTGGTGCAAAATGGAATGAATCCGCCATCATACAAAAGGTTTGGTCGGTTTTCGCGGCGCATCGCAATCTTTGCGAGGATATCGATCATGTCGAAATTATTCATACGATACCTTATTTTCTGGCAGGCGAAGTCGAAATCCAGCCTGCCCATAACAGAGCCAAAATTTACGCCGAGATCTTTCTTAAGTGCGCGCACTATATTTCTTCCAATATTCAAGTCGACCGCTATGAGTCCATTTTGAGTCAAACCGGTAATTACGAGCAGATTTTTACCGGTCCGCTAACACAACATGGGTTTATCAGCGACCGGTGTTTTGCGGAAGGGAGCGACGTCATCAGCGTGGTTGACTTGATTACGATGGTCAGCCGGATTGACGGCGTTATCAAAGTGCACGACCTGTATCTGATCGATCGGGACAACAAGAGACACACCAGTATTTCCTACGACTCGTCGCGGCATGCTTTCCCCGGCTTGAATTTTCCACGCTCCGCAAAGCCGCAGCAGATTCTCCGCCTGGTTCTCCCGCACGATGTCAGCCGTAAGGATCATGATGGACAGATGCCGGGCTTCAAGCTCAATGAAAGCCGGCAAGATGAAGCCTTGCTGGAGGAAGCTCACCTGGAACTCAGGAAACTGGTTTTTGAATATCACGCTTTTAGGAACAATCGCCCGTCATTTGCGCATTTGATCCCGCTGCCCAAGGGAGAGCGGCGGGTTGCGGCTGAGTATTATTCGATTCAAAACCATTTTCCAGCGGCATACGGAATCAACCGCTACGGTATTCCGCATTCCAAGCCTCCCGAGGTTAAAGCCAAGGCGAAGCAGCTCAAAGCATACTTGTTTCCCTTCGAGCAATTGATGGCGGATTATTTGCAGCATGTGCAGGAAATGCCGCGCTTGTTTTCGCTGGATACCGGGTTAAAGCAGTCTTATTTTTCTCAAGCTCTTGATAGCGGCAATATTCCCGGTATCGAGCCACTGTATGTGAAAGATGCTCGCTACAGCCAAACCGTGCTGACTGACATCCTGCGGTATTATGATAACTTCGGCGATCGTAGAGGCCGGGTGCTGGATACCTTGCTGGCCATGTATGGCGAGCAATATCCGCAAGCATCACTGCAGCAATTCGATTGCTACCGGCGCTCCGACCGCAGCCGGTGGATGATCGAGAACAAGATCAATTTTTTGAAATGTATCAAGGATATTACGCGCGACCGGGGAAGAGGTTTCAATTATCTGAAACCGGCATTGCGTGTGCATAATGAGGATAACGAGGAGAATTTGGCCGGTGCGCATCAGCGCATCAGTATTTTGCTGGGATTGACGCAATTCGACCGGATTTCACTGATTGCCGATGTTCTCACGCAAAGGGGGAGCCGCCTGATTCCCGATCGTATCGTGGCGAGAAGTATGCAGTTCTTGCCAGCGGAACAGGAAGCAAACGCGATTCCGGTAGTATTCGATGCGGAGAAGTTTGTAGATGGGGTGCTTCCCGCCAAGCTGCCGTCTTTTTGTTACACCGTTTTCCAGCAAGGTATCGAGTTAAAAAATTATCGCTTGGTGAGCGCCGGTAACGAGACGGTGGTGTGTTTGAAGTCCGGACAAAGCGCCCGGTTGTGGCCGCTGAGCCGCAAGCATAACCGGGATGAAGCGGAACGGTATGCGCATGCGTTTTGCAGTGCGATAACGCAGTTGAATATCGCGTGCGAAAGTTTTCATCTCATCGAACATGTGCTGCTGCGGCCCAGAGGGAAGGATTCATTTGCAGCGATTCCCGCGGGAGAAGTGTTCTTTGATTCACGTGTCAGTGTGATTTTTCCGTCCTGGACAGCACGGTTTTCCAATGCGGCATTCAGGAGATTTGCTGAGGAAGCGGTGACTAAAAATCTTCCGGCCCATATCGTTGCCGGATTCTACTGGCTCGACTTTGTGTACCTGCAGGATTTCGAACAGCGCTACCGGCACTGGTTATCGTGTCTGCGACAGATACATCAAGCGCATCGCCAAAATGATTTCGAGCGCTTAAACAGCGCATCGGAAAAAATAGTGTCTTTCTTGTTGCGCAACAGAAGCGGAGCGGAATGTGAGCGCTGGCTTTAATACCCTATCGATAGCGCATCGCATTGATGAGTTTGTGTTCGACTGCTCATTTGATTCGCTAGTGCAAGCCAATGCGCTCGAGCCGGAGATGAGCACCTTGCTGACGGCAAAACTGTTGCCTGTCATTGATGCGATCCTGAATGAATTTGACGAAGCGGATACCGTGTGGCGGCTGGGTCAAGTGGAAATCGATCTCGGCGACATTTTCAGCGACGATTTTCATACTGAACTGATGTTGCGTGTGCAAGAAAAATTACGCGAAAAGTTATTGCGGCTGCAAGATCATCATCACTCACTTGATTCCGTGTTGGTCAAGCAGTTGCCAGTTCAGCGGCTGAACAAACTACAAACGGCTCTGGAACAATTGCAGGATTTTCTGCTGACGGGTCGTATGCCTTGGCCTATCGATACAGCTGACCGGCATGCGCACGAGAACATGCTGCGGCAGATCGTGCAGCAGCAAGATGCCCGGAAAGCGTGGGTTATGTTGCTCAAGCGTCTGACTGCGGCGCAGCGGACGATAGCGATCGGCCGCCTGGTTTCGCAGTTTTCGTATCGTTTGCTGGAAAATGTTTTGACCAGGATTGCATCGGTTGATGCACAACCGTTGTTGGATTTCTTGTCGATATATCAGCATGCGCTGTCTGCGGGGAATTCCAAACCGGCGGTACAAGCGGAACGGATTCGTTCGGCATGGGAGCAGCTCTTCAGGATGCTGCTGGAATCGAATCCGTTACCCGGTAACTGGACGATTTTGCTGGATCGGCTGATCAAAACGATAGT
>JBDHRU010000085.1:0-9787 GCA_039807765.1 Nitrosomonas sp.
GGACCAGAGATCGATATCAAAAAGAAAGGGATCTTCCAATTCGGCAAGAAACAGCTTGATCGGGTCTTGTTCCAGTTTTGCCTGGCGGACTGCCGTGCTGGCGTTGCTCATCAGCTGATCCAACGTTTGGCTGCTTTCATTTTGTAACGCCACACCAATGCGCGGAGCCAGAATAATGTTTCTTCTGCCGTATGCAAAAGGCTGCGCCAGAATTCGGATAATTTTGTGAGCAGCCAGCATGGCGTGCGCATCGGTGAGTAGGTCGGTCAGCAAGCAGCATAATTGATAACGCCCGGTAATGCCGACCAGATCTCCCGGGTTCAGAGCACTTCTGAGCTGAGCGGCGATTTGTTGCAGAATGTCGTCGACAACGGTAAATCCAAGTGCACCATCCAGCTCTGCCAGCCGCTCAAAGTTGACGATTAGCACCGCTTTGCGGAAATTGGATGAATGTGTATCACTCAGCTTTTGTGAAGCTTCTTTTAAAAAACTCTGATAGGCAAGTATCGTCATAAATGCAGAGTGCCGGTCAGTTCCGGCGGCTTATAAGTAATATTGTCGAGGATCGATTCCATAAGCACCCTGGGGCAGGTCATTGACGATGGCATACTGAACACCGGCCGGGTTTGCGCCGGCCATTCTCAGATCTAGGGTCAACGGGGTGCTGTATGGTTTCTTTTGTGCGTCGCAAATAATCATAATGCTGGGAAGGAACCGCTGCGTCCGATTATGGGTGAGCACAATGGCAATTTCGCCGGTATTGAGTTCAACCAGACTGCCTACCGGAAACATGCCGATGCACTGCGCGAATTGTTCCACCAAAGAATAATTGAGGCCGTTTTGCGCATTTTCCTTGAGTTCCTTTAAGGCGTGAAACGGCTTCATACCCGGTATGTCAGCATCTCCCCAGGTGAGTTCTTCATAACAGTCGGCAATTGCCGCCATACGTGCATAAGGGTGCAGCTGATTGGCGTATAAACCGAAGGGATAGCCATTGCCGTTTTCACGTTCATGATGCTGTAGAAGGATTTTAGTGACTTCCTCCGGTACATCGCTCAGTTGCGCGACAATCTCTTCGCCGTATGCGATGTGCCGCTTCGTCAGTTTGCGTTCGTCGGGTGTAAGCGCCATATTTCTTTTGTTCTGAATCGCTTTGGGCAGACGTAATTTGCCGACATCCATCAGTAATCCGCCCAAGCCGAGTATCGACAGCTCCTTGCGGGGAAGACCGAGATGCCGCCCGAATGCAAGCAAATGGACGGAAGTTTTGATGGCGTTATCGTACAGCGCTTTTCCGGTGGTTTTTAGCCGGGCCAGCAACAGCGCTGCATCGGGATTGCGGATAATACTTTCGCACAAGGTGTCGACGACTTCGTGAGCCTTGTGTATGTCGATCTTGATGTCATGCTCAAGGTTGACGCTGATATCGCTGAATAAGGTGGAGGCGATGTTGTACGCTTTCACAGCCGCCGGGGTTTCTTGCTCCGCAGTGCAGGTATTGGTATAGGTTTTCACCCGTTTCAGCACATCCAGCGATTCATTGCCTTGCGATGCTGCGGGCGGCTGATGCCAGTTTGCAGCGCTGGATGAAGTGCGGGGATCGGCTGGTGGAGGATGCTGTTGTGTTGCCGGTTGCCGGGTAGAAGAAGCCGGTGGCAGCGCCGGAGCAGCGGCATCCGGCAGGTGTTGCTGCACAACGACGGGCTCGCTTCTGTTGATATCCACATAAACATGGACGCAATAGCGTTTCAGTTTGTCAATGTCATTCTGGGATTGAATCAGGATGCCTTGAATCGCGTAAGGTGTCTCAAGCCAGGGCCGGTCAAGGTCACTGACGAACATTCCCGGTTGCAAATCACTAACGGAAACCTCGATTGTGGTATTGCTTATCATCACAAATTAGTACACAGAAGAAGAGGCGAAATTAATCTATCGTAATTGTTTGTTTAAATTAAGACAGGATGCCGAGGGGCTTGCGAAGTTTTCCTGTTTTTTTACTGTTACGACTGATTAAGAGCGTTTCTTAAGGCATATCTTCCCGCTGTGGGTCGTTTGCGTCGATAGTTATCCAGTGTGTCTTTGTGCCTGGAAAACGCTAAGGAAACGCTGATTAATTGTTAACTATACGAGCGAATCACTTCGTTGCGCGGCACTTGCTCCCTCGGCTATCGTGTTGATAGGTCCCGGTTGCTGCGTTCCGTGCGCCTCGTGTTTCATCTCGTCCGCCGAATGAATCAGCGTTTCCCTAGCGCACAGGATTGATAAAAAACTCGCGCATCAGGAATTCTTCCAATCCTGCAGAATCTTTCTCACGCGCGGATAACACCACGACACGATGCAAGCGGTGCGATTCCCAGTTGAAATCCTCTTTGTAATATTGCCGGATCAATTCGATCATGCGGCGGATGATGGCCAGTTCGATACTGCCATCCGGCCCGACCTGCACTTGAATCATCTGCAATTTGGGGTTGCTTTGCCCCGTCGTCCAGGCGCGGAAGGTAAATTCGGCAGTGCGCGGGCCGATGCGCATAATCTGGAATATGCCGCTGGTGCCAGGGTTTTGCAGATTGCGCCGGATATTGGCCATGCGCACTTCATCCGCGGAAGGCTGCTTGGCGGCAGGGGCGGGTGCGGAATCCGACGTATCGAACAACCCTTCCGCGCGGCGGCGCGCTTTGGCTTGGTTAATATATTCGGAAAGGTCCGTCGGTGCGTCGGCGGGCGGTTCCGGCGGCGCTTTGGCTTTGGCGACTTCTTTCGCCGGAGCAGGCGCTTTGGGCTTAGTGGGCTTCTCGGCTGCCTTGGGTTTGGTTTGCGGCCGTGTCGGTGCAGGCTTCGGCAATGTTTTCGGTGTCGGCGCAGGTTCTTCTACAGGCTTCGGTTTTTCCGGTCGCGGTGTTGGCGGGCTTGGCGTAGAAGCCGGTATTGAACTGGTGGCGTTTTCATCCTCGTGCAGATCAATAAAGCTTGCGGCGATGGGGGGCGGGGTCTCAATTTTCACTTCCGGCATGGATAGAAAAAATCCCAATCCCCAGATAATCAGCAGCCAGATGAGCGTAGCCAGCGGCAACGGCCACCATAGGCGAATGTCTCTCGAGCGGGAGCTTGCCATGCCGGTTTGCGTTATTTATGTTTGACTGCGATCAGAAAATGCTGGGCACCGGCGGAGCGGGCGCGCAGCATGGCTTGCACGACAATACCTTGGGGTGCTTCGTTATCCGCCGACACGATCAGTTTTTGCTTGGAATCGGCCAGCAACGGTTTGAGCGTGCTGGCCAGCGTATCCAGCGTGACTGCGGTCTGGTTGATATAGATTTTGCCGTCCTTGGTCAGCGTCAACGTGGCTGGTTTTTCCGCGCTGAGCTTTTCCGCTTGCCCTTCGGGCAGATCGACCTGTAACGAGTCCAGGTTTTGCATCGACAGCGAAGCCAGCATGAAGGTTGCCAGCAAGAAGAACATCACGTCGATCATCGGAATGATCTCGATTCTGCCTTTCTGGATCGGCCGTGATTTACGGAGCTTCATTGTTTGCGCCCTGTTGATCCAGACGGATGTTGTCGATCAATCGCGTACCTAGGCGCTCCATCTCATCCATCGTCAGCGATTGCAGGCGCGAGAAGTAATTGAAACCGAACAATGCCACTAGCGCGATCGCCAAACCCACTACCGTGGCAATCAGCGCTTCCGCTACACCACCGGTGACTGCGGTGGGATTGACCACACCTTCGCTGCCGATTACCTGGAAGGCGCGCATCATACCGACCACGGTACCGACCAATCCGAGCAGCGGCGCGGCGGTGACGATGGTTTCCAGCGCCCACAGGCGGCGCGCCAGGGCTTCTTCGATGACCTGCGCTTCGTCGGCGGCGCGCGATTCCGTCCACCATGCCGGTTGATGCCGGTTGGAAATCACCACTTCAAAAAATCGTTTGTAATAGTGGCGGCTGTCCAGCCCGGAGAGTATTTTTTCCAGATCGTTCCATTTGAAGCCGTAGGTTTCCACCAGATTCAGCAAATCGCTGGAAAGACGCGCATAACGCCAGTAGATAAACGCTTTTTCAAACATGATCGCCAACGCGACAATCGCCAGCAAACCCAGCGGCACGATAATGATCCCGCCGAGCTTCAACATCACCCAGGCTTGATTCAATTCTTCCATTATATTTAACTCCAGATTAAAGCCATTCATAAAGAGCAGTCAATTTCAAGCACACATCAAATTGATTGAACACAAATACTGCTTGCAGTAAGCCAAGCGAGGAAAATATCCGGTATCGCCGGATTGCTGGATGCTAAGAATAGTTGAAAACATCAACAGTGGAAACTATTTAGTGGCAAAATGACTGATCCTTACTGCTTTTTGCGACAAAGACACAAATGGGGGAGATGATCTGCAACTGAGGAAATTCCGCGGGAAAGAGTGACCGAACACAAATTCATTATAGCGATTCATCATGAAAAAATGTTTATTGGTAGTTTTACTGCTGGTCGCCGCATCCGTGCAAGCAGAGTGGATTGAACTGAATGCTGCGGCGAAACCGGGCGAAGCGCATTATTTCGATGCTGAGACAGTGCGGAAAGAGAACCAGTTCAGGAAAGTCTGGTTGCTATCCAGCTACGAAGAAAAGCAAAAAGGCGGGTACCATGCGATAAAAACATTGTATGAATTTGATTGCACGCTCGATAAAGCGCGCTCGATCACGATGTTGTTGTATCCGGATAAGAAAGCGGCCGGCAAGGTGATTGGCGCGCACCATGAGGATTCGCCGCAGTGGTTCGGTTTTTCCGTCAATTCGATTTTTCAGTACATTGCCGAATCGGTTTGTGCCGATTGAATAAGCTTTTTTTCGTCAGGATTGCTGTGACATAGAACTCATACCGGTTCAATGGAGTCCATAGAGTTCCTGAGATTGTTACCGCGGTGACCATGATGATCATTTTACTGAAACGTGCCTATGAGCCGCCTGAGCCAAGCGACGGATTCCGGATTCTGATAGACCGGCTGTGGCCGCGCGGCGTTTCCAAGGATTCGGCGCAGATTGATTGGTGGTTCAAGGATATAGCGCCCAGCACATCGCTGCGCAAGTGGTTTGGTCACGATCCGTTGAAATGGGATGAATTCAGGAATCGTTACTTTCAGGAATTGGATCAAAATCCGGCAGCAGTCGGGCAGCTCGTCGAGCAGCTGCGCCATGGTCCGGTTACACTGGTTTACGGCGCCAAGGATAAGGCGCATAGCCAGGCGCTGGTGCTCAAAGCGTATCTCGAAAGCTTGAGCTAGCACCCGCTGCATGACAAGCCGGGATCAGCCGATAGCTTGTAACACCGTCCAACTTACTTCGCATTCTCCCGCTTCGGCCGCGACATAAGCGGATTCTTCGCTGACGGTGACCGAGATATCCATCGTGCGTTGCGCCAACTTCGCCAGTGTCTGGATGTCCGGCCATTGGAACCGGAAAACGGCGGCATTCAGCGGATTGAGCTTGGCTTGTTCCTGCATCCACCAGACATCGGATTTGGAATTGAAACTGTACACTTTGACGATTTGCGCGATCCGGGTGGCTTTTTTGATGCGCTCGGGAGCGGGTTCGCCGACGTCGATCCAAAGCGCAATCCGGCCATCCGGGCTGTGCGCCCACAGATCGGGTTCTTCCGTGCTGCTCAATCCTTTGGTGAACGCCAGCGATTCTTGCGCATTGAGACAAAACGCCAGCATGCGCGCCATCATGCGTTCCAGTGTTTCGGACGGATGCTGGGCAATGGTCAGATTGAGCGTATCGTAATACGGGCGATTGAGATCGGTCAGCGCGATTTTGAATTTATAGATGGTCGGTTTTAACGCCATGAGAAAACCCTAGCAGGAGCCATCATCATTTATTTTCCATCGTGCTGATAAACGCATTGGCTTCATTGATCGACTTCTCCATCGAGGAAACCAGCGCCGACACATCGGACTTGATGTTGCCCAATTCACCCTTGAGTGATGCGATGGCGCGCGCATTCAGATTGTGTTTGAGATACATGACCTGATCGTGAAACACGGTGAGAATCGGTTCGATTTTCGCTTCCGCCTGTTTCATCGATGCGATCAGTTGACGGTAGTGTACCTGCGTGGCGTCGAGTTTCTTCTGGCTGTTTTGCCGCAGCGATGCATTGCTGTATTGCGTGATTTCCTGCTTCCACTCGCTAAACAGTGCTTCCGAGACGCTTTCGATATCGGCGATGCGGCTTCTGACTTCTTCCGCCTTGCTGACGCTGGCTTCGTACGCATCGTTCAGTTTTTTGTAAGTGGCTTCGAGATCGCCACCCTGAAAGTTGGTTACGGCGGTGAATTGTTCCAGCGCCGACTTGAATTGCTCCTTGGTTTCCTGTTGCGTGTCGCGCGCTTTCTCCACGCGGTAGACCATCACGTCGCGTTTGGGAATGCCGACTTTTTCCAAGCCTTCCAAGTACATCGTGGTGCAGGCGCCTAGCATCAGGATGAAGGAAAGGATAAGTAAACGGTGCAGAGTGTTCATGATGGTCTCCATTGAGGTTGGTTTATATTTTTGAGAATTAGCGCAATACGCCGCGCTGCAACAGTTGTTTGGCTACTTTCAAGCCCCATAGGATCGGATGGCGGCGCAGTAGCGGTGTGATTTCCACGCGTACGCCGGTGTGCCGCTCTATTTTCCAGGCGGCGTAATCGACACTGTTGCTGAAGGTAAACGTAGCTTTGGCCAAGCGCAAGATCGACAAAACTCTTCCCTGCCAACGTCGTAAACGCCAGTGCCACAACGCCAGACGCTGCATGGCCGGAGTGGTCATGCAGCGGTATTGTTCGTTTTCTTGTTTCTGCAGAATTTCTGTCAGCAGCGGGCTGGCGGCAGCTGTCAAACGGGTAAATGCGTCCAGATTGGCTTGCGCCAGGTGCCGCGCGCGCGTTTCCCGTTCCGCGCGCAGCTCGGCGGCGTAGGTGAGCGTCAGACAGCGAGTCCAGAGCTCTTCGATGCTGTAGTTATCGGCTTCAAGCGCGGGCGCGCAGGATTGCAGAAAAGTCACGATGGAGTGCGCCAATACAGCGTAAATACGCTGGCGTACCGTATCGTCGCGCGCGAACAGCAGCCGCGACGGTTGCGCAAAACGCGCCCAGATGTACGAATGGAACCAGTATTGCGCGCCGCGTGCGAAGTCGGCGGTGGAAATGACGGCGTATTTGGCACGCAAGGTTTTTTGCTGATGTGGCACTTCCAGATAAAACACATTGGGTGCCAGCCAGGCGTTGAGAACGGCCAAATGACGCTCGGGATACGCTTTATGATAACTGTCGACGATAACGTACAAATCGACGATGCCTTCTTCCAGACTGACGGCGGAGTGCAAGCAGGAGCCATACAGCATCACGGCGTCGAGCGATTCGCCGAAGCGCATGATCAGTGCATCCACCAATGGTACGAAGTCGGCGGAAACCGGTTGGTTGCATTCCGCCGCGACTTCGTCGAGCAGTCCGGCGGGCAGTGATTCAATGGCTTCGAGCAGCGGATTGGTCATGGCAATATCCTATAACACGAGAAACGTTACGGCGTCGGTCGCGGTGATCGTAAGCGGTGCTTGCGGGTTGAGCGAGCGGTACAATTCGCCGTCGACGATATATTCGTCGTTCATGAGCAGCGTTAGGGAGCCAGTGTTGTGACTATAGTAACCGTCTTTTTCCTGCAGCGCCGCGCCGCCGCCCGATAATAATGGCCATAGCGAACGCCACAGGCGCTTATGTTGTTGATCGACCAGCGTGACATGCAGCGGTTCCGATTCCTTTCCCCAGTACGGCCGGATGTTCAATAACAAGCAATTCAATGCACTGACCAGGGCGAACAGATAGGTGCCGCAGTGAACTCGGCCGTCGGCTTCCGTTAAAGTCAAGCTGACCGGCGCCCATTCGCTTTGCTGACGGCCCAGAATCATGTTGGCGAGCATCCCGATAAACGAGCGCAGCATGATCAGAAAGGTGAAAATGCCGCCGGTGATGCCGATTTGCTTGACCGGACTGCGCGAGAATTTCACTCCGCGCGCGACTAAGCCGACGGCAAAGAACATACCGTAAATCGGGCTCATGCCGGTCTGCTCGATACGCAAAACCGGGCGTTGCACCAGTTTGGGATCGGCCGGTTTGAGCAAGTAGGCGTGCAGACGCTGAATGATGTGTTCGGGTTTGCCCTGCATGCCCAAATCCAACGGTGTCATGTTGGTGGTGCCACCGGGTACGATCAGAATGAGTGGCCAGTCGGCAGGTGTACGTGCCGCGAACAGATGACCGAAAATGGCATGCGTCGTACCGTCTCCAGCGACGATCACCAGTAAGTCGATATCCGCTTGCAGCAGCGCATCGATTGCGCTTTTAAAGGTAACCGCATCCTGGCCTTCGCGCACCAATATGCCGGGAATTTGCTGCAATGCCAGGCGGATATCCGCGGCGCGCTTGCGCACCTGTCCACCCATAGGATTGAACAAGCAGCCGACTTTGGCTGTTCCGGTTTTCAAGCGGTCAATCCGGGTTTGCAACGTCATCGAGTCTGTTATGAGCGGTAGCGTTTACGAGAGTGGCAACGGTTTTCTGAGATCGATTGGGGCGCGCGTGAATATTTTCACCGCCCATTGTTCGCGATCGCGCGCCGGGTCGATATCCTGCAACCAAGATCGCAATGTTCCTTCCTTTTGCTTGGTTTGCCAGCCATCCGCCAAGCGCCAGATCAAAATTCCGGTTGAAGCCAGGTGCCACAGCACCACTAACAGCAATCCGATATCCGGGCGGCCACTGAGCCATCCGTACGTGAGTAACAGCAAATTCGGATTGCGCCGAGCTGTGATCAGGCGGTTGAACGAATCCAGCTTGCGCCAGATGAACATATCAAAGCCCGACAGCCAATACTGGAATGCGCCTTCGCACAAACGCCCGCCGACATACCCCAAAAACATCAATCCCATCAGAATTCCCAAAGGGGCAAGCGGCGTCGCTGTACCTTCCAGACCCAATCCCCAGGCCAGATACCACAGCGGCGGGTGAATGATATCCAAACCGTGATCCATGACATCGCCGAGGCGGCTGGACGTAACCGTGACGCGCGCCAGTTTTCCGTCCACCGTGTCGAGAAAGGTCATGAACCAGCCCATCAATAATCCAATGCCGAAGAATCCACCCCAGAACGCCAGTCCCGCCAGTACGGCAAGCACCACGCTGAGATAGGTCACGTGATTGGGCGACCAGCCGTGGCGTACGCAAAAATGCGTGGCCCAAAATGCCGGTACCGGCCAGACCCATTTAGTGACCAAGTCGGTCACGCCTTTGTACGAACCGGAAAACAGTTCTTGTTCCAGCAGCGGGCGATTGGCTTCGCTGACCGGCAGAATGTAAGGCGGATCTTTCTTTTTCAGGTTCTGCTGGTAATCGATTTTCAGATCGTTTAAGCCGATGCGCGGGATGGTTAGCAACGCAAATTTATAGTTTTGATCCTGGTTGTTATTGAGATTGCGCAACAATTGCGGAGCATAGTTGCCGTCGGTGCGAATTCCTGCCGGACAACCCTCGTCGCTGTATAACGCGATTTTCTTGTCCATCCCGAGCAATGCGCTGAGCACGCGGGCGTCAAATAGAAAATTGCAATTCAGAAATAAGGCGGTGGCATTAACCGGGATTTTTTCAATGTCGTCAGTCAGAATGAGGTTCTGGTGCGCTTGCAGCATGCGCTGCAACCGTTCGCGGCCGGTTAGTCCCCAAATGGTGATTGCGTTGTTACCGAAAAAATAAATATAG
>JBDHRU010000086.1:0-9667 GCA_039807765.1 Nitrosomonas sp.
TGAAAAACGCTGTCGTGACATTGTCGATGGCACTGATCAACTGGCTTTTACTCGTGATAAGCAGTTCCTGAATTAGACCAGTAGCCGATCTTGGAAGGAGGCTCCGAGGCTTCGCCGAAGGCGAAACGTAGGAGTTCCCAAGTCGGCGTAAACGGGTAAGTTCCCGCCGTAGGCGGATGCGAAGCTGTTCCCCCCTCGATGCTCCTGCCCTTACTGCTAAACGGGTTTATATTTTCGGCCGTCGGCCGCTAAACCAATCTTTCGACTTTTTCGAAGGATTGGTTTTATGTGGCTCTTGCGTTATTACAAGTACTATTCCGCTAGAAGACTGGTTTTCGATCTTTGCTTGATCGTGGCCATTTTAGGCTTTTCTTTTTACTACCGAAGTACGATGGTGGATTTTGTTACTGGTATGGTGAAAACTGAAGTTTCTAAACTGAAGACCTCGGATAAGCCTTATATTCACGATGCCCCTAAGAAGATCTCGTCTGATGTCATTGTTTCACCTAGAATTCCGAAATCTTGCTTTTCTAGTGATGCCCGTGGCTGCGTCTGCTACGACCAGCACACGACTGTGATTAAAGATTTTCCCGTGGATCGATGCCGGGATATCGTGAATGGTTTTTCTCGTTTTTAATAGGATTCAGATTATGAAAGCTGACTTTTCGAAACTTCATAATATTTACTTCTATATCCGCTACCAGCGTAGGAAGAACCTCAAGCGCAATTATTACCGCCACGCTGCGGTCGAAAAAAAACGCCTGATTGCGTCAGGCGTTGATCCGGAATATTTACGGCTTTATTGTCGCGCTCTTGCTAAGCCGCATTGCGAGCATGCGGAAAGACGTTTAAAAGCCTATCTATCCAAAGTGACAGGAAGTTCGTTTTTCCTTTGAATTTACGCCGTTTCAATTGCGTATAATTTGTATTATGTAAAATAAGAAAAATAAAGAATATAATAATCAATAAGTTAAAAAATTGGCTTTTCGATAATTTTCCAACCTTTTTTCAGCATGGCGATCCAGCCTATTGCTAAGAGCACGGCAATAAAGCCGCAGGTACTCTAAATCAACGCCTGACTCGATCAGGCGTTTTTTTTCCTTAAAAACATACCGATAATATTTGCGCTTAACCGAAGGGTTACGAGTAAATCGAATGTACCAATAAAAATTACGAAGCTTAGAAAAATCAGCCATGAAAAAACCCCGGATCTGTTGAACCGGGAGTTTAGCGGCAAGCAACCAGAAATATAAACCCCGTTCTGCAGAAGGATGAGTAGGGGCACAAAGTCCCTGCGGTGATTGGATTCGGCACAGCATGAGCGGCTGCGCCGCTCATGTGCCTTGCGCCGGCCGACGGCGCAACTCATGAAAGAGCAGCGCTTTTAACTGGATGTCTTTACAAGCGCGGTGAAGTCAGACCATTGCTCAATACGAAAAGCGCGGATGTCACGAACGGATTGAGGAAACCACGGTTGCGAGCGAAGGGATTGAATGGCTAAGAACAAATTGGCCATGTCTTCGTTATCATTAATGTAGAGGCTGCCTTGGACACGCTGGAATCCATAATCAGACAGAATAACGCCAATTTCAGCATAGGCTTGTGTGACGCCTTTGGGGTGATGTTTTTCCGTATCGGATACGACAAGATCAAAAGCGACTGCGTACATTATTGGGCTTCCGGATCATTGATTAAGTGCGTTAAACGGTATTCGGTCTTTTCACCGGTTTCAACCAGGGTGATTTCAATCAGCCAGTCGCCGTCATCGAGTTGACGCAGTGCTTGGCCTATTTGGTATTTGGGGCCGATAGAACCAAAGCTTTTGATTGTGCCAACGGGCAATTTAGGATGAGTTATGGTTTGCATAATGGTCAGTTTGTAAGGTAAGAATCCAGAGCAATGATATTAAAACCAACATTTTCCAAAGCTTTGACAGCGGCATCGAGCGTTTTGAAAAGACGTGGTTCTTTGGTGCGTGCATCAACCAGATAGCCATGTGATTCACCATGACCAAGCGAGATATGCCAACATTTCTCCCAGCTACCTGACGACATCAATTCAGATGCTTTAATAATTCGATACTGTTTTAAGTAACCCATCATAAAATCACGCTTGGCAATATTCATAGTGTACTTAACCATTTCGGACACTCCGGACTTTCAATAAAGCAACAGTGTACCTACAATAACAAGGTTTTGTCAATACAAAAAATAATTTCTGTTAAGTTGAAAGACGAATGATGCAATAAAAATTAAGTCATTTCATTAGTTTTAATTTTGATTTTCATAATTAAATAGGTGAAGTTCATGAAGATTCAGGTAATGAGTAACGTTTAGGTGTGGAAGATTTAGGAGCAGCTGGCCAGCCATGGTTTATAGCAGCTTCGCAGATTTCAAGAGGAACCACGAGCCTCTGAGCGCTGTAACCATAACAGACACAGCCATTAGCTTTGCTTTGCATGCATGCAGAGACTTCTGACCAGTCATAGTTAGACGGAACAACAGAATCGAATTTAACGAGGGTTTGAATCGGTACAGATTCCTTAACAACGGTTACAGAAGTAACAGAAGGTAATTTTTCAGAGAGCTTATCAAGATAATCAGAGGATTCAGATTGTTTAGCAGTAGCTTCTATAGTTGAGTCATCAGAGAAATACTTTTCACTAAATTTATTGTAGAAACCAAAAACCAAAAAGGGAATAAAGAGAAAAAGTGTAATAGAAACATAAAGACTAAAAGGTTTTTGCTGTTTGAGCTTTGAATGAAATTGTCCAGAATGATAGAGCGGGAAGGCTTCGGTACGTGGCTTGAAAGGTATCTTAATAGCGTCATTGCGATTGCTCTTGGCCGTTGGGTTCTGACAATACTCCGGCCATTCACTTGAGCAAGAACCGCTGTGTGCATTAAATGCGGTTTTTGAGTGATTAGAAGAAAATCTATACCGTAATGACCGTGCATAGCAAGGTGTTGGACGGATTCAGGAGCCTTTGCAATGCCACCGGCTGGCCACACTTGCCATGCTTCATCAACGACAATTAAAGCGCCCTTCGGAATGTTAAGTAATTTGTCTTCCTCGATTTCAGGGTCGTATTGCCGTTCGTGCCAAGAATAAAGAAATTCCTTATCGATTTTGATATGAGGCAAAGAAAGCTTAGGAATACCGATGACATAAACCGGTCGATCAGCATCTAATGCAGGTTTAATATAGTCCCAAACAGCGTAAGAGGTTTTGCCGGTACGGGGAACAGCGGTTAATAGAGTAATCATTTAAGCAACCAGACGAAGCGCCTTACCGCTCATGAAAGTAGCACGGAAAGCGAGAGCAGCCGCTATAAGCCCCATTGCCTCCCCTGCCCCGGCTATTGATAACAAAGATGCAGCAATGCCGGTGATGGATGAATAATTAGTTTGTGCAATTGATAGCAGTTGGTTAAGAGTTGCGGTAATGACTCCGAAAGTAACAACACCGAAACCCAAAGAGACAAGAACCTTACGAACGATAGGAGCGGCGATTGATTCAAGAAAGCCACCCATTGGGAAAAGTAGTTTAGGCATAATGAACCCCTAGATTAATTAAAGAATCACAAGTGAAGCACTTCATTTCATTCCTTCTTGCTAAGAAAATTGTTATTTTTCACTCAGCGCTTTCGGGCTAAAGACCTCAAGCGAAATTCGCTCAAAATAAAATTTTTCGCATTCAGTCATAACATTTCGTTTGAACTAATCCGCGCCACGAGTACGAACACCGAGGGCAATACCAGCCGCAGATAAAGCAGCAAGAACGAGGATAAGAGGCCGGAAGGTTTCAGCAGCATCACAAATGGGAGCTGTGCGAATTGCGAGATTCACGCCGCGTACAGTCGTCGTGAGATCAGGCGGACAAGTGGCAGAAGATCCCCAGGAAGTAGGGTTGAAATCAGCGGAGAACTCGGAAGTAGGAAGTTCAGTATCGGTAACAGTATCGAATTCGGCCTGATAATCGGGAAAATCGATTTTTTGCGGTTCAGTTTGTGGTTGTATCTGTGGTTCAGATGATGTTTCAGTCGAGCTTAAGGGCTGATTATTAAGGTCATAGTCAGTTTTAGTGGCTATTTCTTCAACTTTGGCACGATTCGGTTCTATAAGCGTAGCGGCATCCTCAATCTGTAGCCTACGGGTTGTAGTTTGAGTGCCAGTAGATACGCCAGAAGCGTCTTTATTAGTTACTGTAATAGAACCCAAAGGGAGAGAAACAGGAGAGTAAGCCATGGGCTGTTGAATGGGTAAAGGCTCTAGTTCAGAAGCTAAACGATCAGCAGCCGCTGGAGTAGATAAAGCAGGTTCAGATGCAGTCCAATTTGAAGGTGTTGCAGGAGCTTTTTGCGGATAAGCAGCAGGAGAACCGGCTATTTCCTTAATCATGAGATCGCCCCAGGCGCACCCCGTGACGGAAGGAGAACAACCAGCCACATAACCCCAGCCAGAAGGAACCGTGGAGCCGCAATTTTGATGAGAAATCAGCTTATACCTATTGTAATAACCACCAGAAAGATACTGAACAACACCAGTACCCACAGCAGCACAGCTTAAAGTCGTAACAGTGCTAATTTCCTCACCGTAATACCAAACACCAGCTTGATTACAAAGAGTCGTCAAAGAACAAATCAAATCCGCTGTTGCAAGCGCCATAGAGAGCGGTCCTACCCTTTGGGCGAACTTTGACAGCGCAGCGCCGACTTTTGGAATATCAGCCGCTGCAGTTCTAGTTATGGTTGCTTGATAGGTTTTACCATCCATTCCGACAATGTTATAAGGACGGGTGGTCGTTACAGTATGATTGGAGCTGTTATAAATTGGGTCGTTAGCTGAAAAACGAGCGAAAGTCTGATTTTTAACAGTGTCAAAGTAAAAATCATTGGCGCCGGTAGCAACAGCTAGATTCTGGTAAGAATGGGCGGGAAATACAAAAAAAAGGAAAATCAGCGGAAAATAATCCAGGCGGAGCCGATAATAGCGATCATTATGCATAATTGGTCAGGAGTAAGTGAAGTCATAGGGCTTTGTAGAAAACTCGAAAAGCAAAGGCGACAGCTAAGACATAAACAACCATCCAGGACATCTCAATGATGTCAGGATTGGTAAAAATGGGATTGCCCGCATAGTCACAGGCTATTTGCTGCGGGACATAGTTAAAAGGTGTGTACATTGATCCATTAACTGCGCTGATACCTTGGATCGTCACATAATCAGGCGTTGCAGTGCAGGTGTAGAAAATGGCTGATGAACCTTGGCCGCCGATTTTTGCGCACTCCTGAGCAAAAGCGACATTAAAGTCGAATACTGTTTCGTAACATTTGTCATGTAATTTGTATCCCATATTTCCCCCAATTAGAGGGGGTTTCCCCCCTCGTGCAATTACAGCGCACGTCTCCAGTATTTGAATACAACAGCAGCAAGCACAGCGGCGAAAGCCAAACCGCCAACAAGGGCCGTATCAACCGCGGCATCAGTAAGAGCTGTATTTACACTGGCAGGAACAGCAGCTTGAACAGCAGTAGCTGCAGAGAGGGTTACAACAGAACCAGCTTGTACAACACGTTTGAATATTTTTTTCATGTTTGAACTCCTAATTATTAAATGGTGCGGGATTGCACCCCATACCCCCCAATAAAGGGGGTATAGGCTGGAATCAAGCAGGTTTTGAAGCGGGTGAAATAGGTCTGATCGAGTTCACGATATTTTTTGATACCGTTCCCGACGTGACGCGAATGAACTCAACTTCACAGAGCATTGGGAAATCATTGTTGATAAGCGCCTGAGCTTTGCTGGCATCGCCTAAAGGGTATTTTTGCGTTGCAGTGCCCTTTGAACGACCGGTCTGAAAATTCAAGAGCTCTTCAATGAATACAGCACCGGAATCAATAGATTTGCCGTCGATAGTATCCTTGAAGAAGGTAACACCGGTTACTTTGACTTTTTCTAACATAAAAACTCCTTAACACCACCTGTTAACGCTTTGCCTGAATCGGTGGGATCTTTTAAATTCAGAGCGTGAAAAATAAATTTATGCGTATTTCTTGATATACCAATCGGGCGCAGTGAGTGCGGCGAGTTCGATAGTTTTTACTTTAATAGGCATCGTTTGTACGTTGTTTGGTATGGAAATATCTACACCATAGGCAAGTAATGCAGTTCTATGACGAAAAAATGAAGCGCGGGAAAGTTCGATTGGGTAACCGTATTTCCAACTTACATAAGTAGTGCGTAAGTGTTTGGGGAGGTCGTTTAAATTTTCGTACTGGACTTTATCAAGTCTTTGCAATTGGGTTCTGTTCATGTAAACCTCGATTAATAGTGAATCTGTGATAGCGCCTAGGTAGGCAAGGCCATTCTGAAGAAGGAAGCGAGACTTTAAAGTAAACTCTTCGCGTATTACCCCGAGTGACTGACAGAAATCGATGACTTCATCGGACACGTGCTGGCCGGATTTTTTAGAACAGTGTTTTTTGAGTTCGGTGGTTTTGCAGTAGAGTTTGCCGTAAATATATTTGGAACCGCGACCATATTCGACGGTGGCACCATTGACGGATAAAGAGCCTTTTTGTCTGCCGATGTGATGACCTGCCATATTGCGGAGCAATGCTTCAGAGTCGATCATGGAGCCGGTGACATAATTGCAGGTTATGTCTATCCGGCTGACTCTGGCACCTGTCCACGTCCAACCAGTATCGGCGAATTTGTAGAGCTTGCCAGAAGTGAAAGGCGGTAATCCTAAACTTTCGAGCAGTTCATTGATGCGCTTGATACTACCAGCGAAGGTATAGCCGAAAAGATTATCTTGTCGACCATAGCGGGAAATATTGCCGGAGAATTCCACTTGATGACCATCGCAACGCACCTCTACCCGGCTATCGAAACTACCTTCAAGACCTTGGCGAGTGTCAACGGTATATTCAATCTCACCGTCGGAATCGATACGAAGTACCCGACCGCCGTTAATAACCGGTAATTTGCCACCTTCATGCACTTGGCGGATGGTCAAATAGTCCACAAAGACAGGAATGAGATTCATCATTTTTGATTCATTCCGGAGTGCATTTTTTGCTGATTTGTCTCACCGGTGAGACTAACTTTACGTGTAACTGGGACGTAAAGTATTTTTTGGCAGTCACCGCCGGTTTTCTCCTCCTCATACTTCGTCGTCGAAAAACGGCGACCGGATATGAAAGAAGATTGAGAAAGTACAAAAGAGGAAAGCCAAGTTTCCGAAGATGCGATAACAGCAGAAAAAGAAGTCAACATTAGAGCACCAAGGAAATTAAAAGGCTTGAGGCTTTAAAAATTCAATGCTTTGAAAATCAGGGTCATTAAGTTCTGAGTCAGAAAGGATTGCTTCGGGGTGGTAACTGCGCCAGCAGTCAGAGAGTTCGGGAAATATGCCGTTATTAGTGGCTTGAAGAATTGCTAAGTGATATGAGTTCATCTATATAACCTCTTTTGACTTAGGGAAAATCGAACTGTATGATCATTAGTAAATCAATCAGCAAGTAATTACTTGCCATCAATATATAGCAAGCAATTACTTGCGGTCAATAGGACAAACGCACTATGGAAATGAAAAATTACATCGAAGCAGCTGAGAAGAAAGCAGGAAAACAAACAGAATTAGCTAAAATGCTAGGAGTTTCAGCAAGCTACATAAGACTAATCAAGGCTGGTAAAAATGGTCTTTCCGCAGACATGTGCATTGTTTTAGCAGACTACATAGGCGCAGATCGACTAGAAGTAATAGCAGCAAGTAACCTGGTAACAGAGAAAGACGAAAAGAAAAGAAAGATTTTTGAGAGCTGCTTTAGGAAAGTGGCCGGAGTGGCCGCTGCTGGAATCATCACAGCGATAGTGACACTACCCGCCGCAAGACCCGTAAATGCTAGTGATTTTTCTAAAAACTTACCAACATACAAATTATACGCAATTGAAACGGCGTAAATTCAAAGGAAAAACGAACTTCCTGTCACTTTGGATAGATAGGCTTTTAAACGTCTTTCCGCATGCTCGCAATGCGGCTTAGCAAGAGCGCGACAATAAAGCCGTAAATATTCCGGATCAATGCCTGACGCAATCAGGCGTTTTTTTTCGACCGCAGCGTGGCGGTAATAATTGCGCTATGCGCTCATTCATGCCATATTCCGAAGCTCTATCAGGATTGCCGCTATCAAACAGGCTGCTCTCCCCTGTTATTGCTTTGATAATCTCCCAGATGATCAATCGGGTGCTGATATTGCATTCACTTAAGGTGATCATCCAAACTGGACAATCAAAACCTTCTGCTTTCTGGCATTGCAACAGGTAATATTTGGCTGCCGTAGTTTTCCCACTGCCGGGTGGCGTTGATATTTCCACCATTCGACATAATCCGCGCGACATCTGGAATCCATCGACCGTACTGCGAAAAACACTGGTCTCTACAAATCCTGGATTGTTTTTCCTGAGCGCTCGTTCTGCGTCAAGCTCGGCAAATAATTTTTCCAATGCTACTTCAATTTGCTCAGCAACCGGCTGTTCTCCCGTAAATCGGCTTGGAAGCCGCATATTCTCGCTGCTCTTTGTCCATTCAACCAAACGGTCATACCATAAATGACCATGCCGATCATTGAAATCCTTGGGCCTTATCATGTTTGCAATTTTTAAGAGTGAATTATTAGCAAGAGCCAATTCATCAGCCAAGCGCTGGTTGATTCTTTTATATCTAGCCACATCATAAGGCGTTTGGCTCTGCGCTTACGGCTCATGCCTTCTATTGCATCCAATTCTTCATCGGAGATAGTATGATTGCTATTTCCTTGCTTGCCATCCGCAATATTTTGCTCTAACATTTCTGCTCCTTATAGGTATTAGGTGTCGTATTCGAATCATTCAGGTTGCCGCCTGAATGATTCGCTTTGTTTGTTTCATCTCTCAAAGCTAAAATAAGCTTTTCTTCTTTTTCCTTGCGCTTGCGTTCAAGTCTTTCAATTTCATTAGTATCGATACTTCCCAAGATAATAGGTCGTTCCACAGGTCTTATTAATTCACCAGTTTGTGTATTTAGGACGCTGCCATCTTCCAGAATTTGGATGATGCTTTCTTGCTCGATTGGCGATGCTTTTGGAAGCTTTAATACATCCAGTAGCGGTGATTGAGGCAATTCAGGCAAGCTTGTTAATGCTGCGTTTATAGGAATCAAGCTATCTCTTTTTACTAAATTTTCTATTGCCTTATTCCCTGCCACTGCTTCTTTAATCTTAGTATTGCGTCGTTTTGCTATTTCAGTACCAGCATTTTCATCCAATACAGGCGTGAAATCCTTGTAACATGCCGTCCCGATGTAGCGCATTCCTTCATATATCAACGCTGGTTCTTTGGGATCTTGTGCATCAGGCCAGATATCATACTGATAGCCTCGTTTAACTTCTGGATTGTTATCAATTTCATATTGAACCTGACCATATCCAGGAATTGTCAGTGTGAATGTCAAATGCCGATCGAGAGTACGGCGAAATACCATAGGCCGCATGAGATTTAAGTGCACTGATGAAGCTGGTCTTCTTTGATGGTTTTTTATTAATTCTTCGAGACTTTTGCAAAATGACGCAAATTTCTCATTCCAGAGTAACTTTGGATTAATTTGTGAGGGAATTGGGCATTTG
>JBDHRU010000087.1:0-9663 GCA_039807765.1 Nitrosomonas sp.
TCAAGAATCCGGCCAAACCGGCCATACACGAGAAAACCACCGGCCCTGAAATCTGGAACGATACCGATGGTGCGGTCGATATTTTTGTCGCAGGCGTGGGAACGGGCGGCACGATTACCGGTGTTTCGCGTTATATCAAGCAAACCAAAGGCAAAGCCATCATGTCCGTAGCGGTCGAACCGACGGCAAGTCCGGTATTGTCGCAAAAGCGTGCGGGCGTGTCGCTGGCGCCCGGGCCGCATAAAATTCAAGGTATCGGCGCCGGTTTTGTGCCGGACAATCTGGATCTGTCGCTGATCGATGAAGTCGAGCAAGTCAGCAATGAGGAAGCGATACTGTATGCACGCCGCCTGGCCCGCGAGGAAGGCATTCTGGCCGGTATTTCCTGCGGCGCCGCGGTAGCGGCGGCGGTGCGCCATGCCAAACGGCCTGAGAATACCGGGAAGACCATCGTGGTGATATTGCCGGATTCGGCCGAGCGCTATCTGAGCAGTATTTTGTTTGAAGGCATGTTCGATCAACAAGGCTTGGCGACAGAGTGAACACGAGCAAGAAAGTAAGGGATCTGCTGGTGCGCGGCACGCATCTGGATGTGGATAGCATCGTGGCCGAGTTGCGTGTGCAGCGGCTGGCGTCGCTGGAAAGCCGTAACCGCCATGACCGTCCACCCAGACTGCCGTCGCGCAGAATACTGGCGAGTGTTGCCGAGGGATTGAGTGCAGCGATGTTTCCGAACCGCTTGGGTTCATCGGAATTGGCGGATGAGGGGGTCGATCATTATGTCGGACATATCTTAAATATGACCTTGCGCGAGCTGATGGTGCAAATCCAACATGAATTGCACTATAACTCGGGCCTGGAGGCACTCAGTGACGAAGATCGTGCACAGTCAATCGCCATTACACAGTCGTTTGCCAAATGTTTACCGGAAATCCGGCGTTTGCTGGAGAGCGATATCAAGGCGGCGTATGAAGGCGATCCGGCGGCGCGCAATGTCGACGAGGTGCTGGTGTGTTACCCCGGCATCATGGCGATCATGCATTACCGCTTGGCGCATGTGCTGTATGGCTTGGGCGTGCAGCTGATCGCGCGCATGATTTCCGAAATCGCGCATTCGGCGACCGGCATTGAGATACATCCCGGGGCGCAGATCGGCGGCAGTTTTTTTATCGATCATGGCACTGGCGTGGTGATCGGTGAAACTGCGATCATCGGCCAGAATGTCCGCCTGTATCAGGCGGTTACACTCGGTGCAAAACGTTTTCCTGTCGATGAGAACGGCGCCTTGGTGAAAGGTAATTTGCGTCACCCGATTGTCGAAGACGATGTGGTGATTTACGCCGGCGCCACGATATTGGGGCGCATTACCATCGGGCGCGGATCGACGATCGGCGGCAATGTCTGGTTGACGCGCAGCGTACCGCCCGGCAGCAATATTTCGCAGGCGCAGATGCGCCAAGAAGTGTTCGAGAATGGCGCCGGAATTTGATTGCAACCGTTTCTTTTGACATTTTTGCGAAGAGGTGACGATGACGACGAATAAATTACTGTTGACGCTCGATGATGCCAAGAAAATAGCCGCCGGCGCCGAGGCGGAAGCAAAACGGAATCAATGGCCGGTTGTCATCGCGATTGTCGACGACGGCGGTCACTTGCTTTATCTGCAGCGCTTGGATGAGGCGCAGTATGGCAGTGTCCAGGTCGCCATAGAGAAAGCGCGCACCGCAATCGCTTTTCGCCGTCCAACCAAAATTTGGGAAAACAATATTGCCGAAGGCCGCCTGCACTATCTGGGATTGCCCGGTGCGCTGCCGGTTGAAGGTGGGTTGCCGGTTGTGATCGATCAACAATTTGTCGGCGCGATCGGTGTCAGCGGTGTGCGGTCTTTTCAGGATGCGCAGATTGCCCAAGCCGGAGTCGATGCATGGTTATCTGATAGTTGAGCGGGTACAGGAAGTGCGGAATTTTTGCTGGCTGTAACGTTTTAGTTCGTTATCTTTTTCAGAGTTTCCTTAAATGTGCTTTTCCTCATCGGTTTGTACCAAGTAGATAAGCGTCACCGCGATTATCATCACTAAACGGAACGCAGCTTGCTGACCGTTGGCCACTTCCGATTGCCACATTTGAAACCATTCGCCACCGATCGTCATGAATCCGGTGAACCACAGTAAAAAACCCAGTGTGAGTCCGAAGATCGCCAAACCTTTTGCTTGATTGAAAGTGGCGGGGTCTTTAATATTTTTGTATAAGCGAAAGCCGCCGAACCAGCATAGCGCTGCAATCATGATTTCGGTACCGATGATAAGGCCGTAAACCGCATGATGTACGAACGGGGAATGCACAGCTCGCCACAATCCCTGGTTGCCGGGAAATGTGGTATCCATCATCAGTACGTGTGCTACAAGCGTGAAGTTGGAGTTGTAGTCGGTGAGATTGCCGAAAGCCACCAGCGAAGCATACAGCGCGAAAGCCAAGACCATGGCAAGTTTTGATAATCTTGTATACATGGTCGATAAAGTGCGTTGGAAATCGATCGGAATGGATATGATAAATTCTATTACCGGTTTATTCCGATCGGATCACAATGTTGGAAACGAGTGATCCGATCGGGCTTTGATTCAATACTGCGTTGCTGTGGAATTTACGAAACTTGCTGAATGCCAGTCAATAACCAGGCAGCATCCGGATCTTTCAGATCTTTTTGTACATGCCAGATTTCATCAAAGGCTTCCGGTTCACCATTCGGCAGCTCGCGCAACTGACCGGTGAAGCGCACACTGGCGATGGCCATATCCGCGGTTGTTTCAACTTCCAGCAAGCGAGCATCAATGAACATGACTTCCGATTTTTGCTGTGCATTGCCTCTTTCTTGAATTTGCTGACTTATTTCCGCCAGCATTTCCGGTGTTGTGTAATCGCGGATTTCATTGATGTCGCCACGATCATGCGCGGCCTGCAAGCGGATAAACGAAGCTTTGGCGTTACGGATGAAAGGCTCCACTTGAAAATCCGCCGGGATAGCCGGTTGACGCTGCGTTGCGCCTGCTTCACCGTGTACTGTTTCTGCAGTTGGACTAAACGGTGGCGGAGTAAAGCGGTCTTGCGTGCCAGTGTTCATCCCTGAATATTGCATCGAGGATGCGCGCTCTTCGTTTTTGGGTTTGCGCAGCATGCGGATGATAAAGAAAACAACACCAATCAGCAGTGCCAGAACCACAAAATCCATCATGTTGATGTTCTCAAATGCGCCGCCCATGAAGAGCGCAGCCAATAAACCACCAGCTGCAAGACCCGCTAGTGCGCCGCCCCATTTGCTGCCGCCCGAAGCAGCCGCTGCTGCCGATCCCGCCGCGGGGGATTGCGGTGTATTCGGCGCTGCTTGCTGTTGATTGACCGATTGGCGTTGCGTGCCTACATTTTTGCCGCCACCCATGCGTTTCGCTTCCGCATCAAAAGCAAGCAGTCCGAAACTGAGAAAAACCAAAGTCAGAAAGGTGAATGTTTTTTTCATAAGTGTCTTCCAAACTGTTATTGAAAAATTGAGTATAGCATTGGGTTTGTATCGCCAGCTACACGGAATTTTTCGACCTTAAATATTGTGGATAATTTCAAAATGCTTTTTATTGTGATTCAGCGCAGCAAGATTAGACGTGGGATCGCGTCACTATCAATCCAGACGATCGCATTCTGGCCAAATTGCTGCCCCAATGATTTCGCGGTATTTATATCGATTCCGGGGATAAAAAAACTTTTTTCCACAGGCCATATGCCAGCCGGGTCGATATTCAAACTTTCAATGGCCGGATAAGCGTGGTGTGTCAGGAGATTTCCAAGCGCTTTATGTGCTGTCACATTCTCTTCGTCGCTTAATAATTCGCTATAGGGATTACAGGCGCTGATGATCGCGGCGTGCGATTGATTGGATGCAATCAGAAACTGCGCGAGCGGTTGCGAATATCGATCGATTCTCAGTGTTATGAATTCAGCCGGAGTGCTGATCCGGTAATGCGCATCAGTGTAGTGTGCGATCAGTTGAGCGCAGACCGATGGAGAGGTCGGATTTTCCCGCTTAATGTTCATCAATGTTCATGCGTGTGGTCGTGCGTGTGAGTGTGATTCCCGGCTGAATGGATGAGCTGCTGGTATTGCTCGGGTGTCATGTGGCTCATTTCGAGGATGAAAGCGGTCATCGCCCAGATCGAATCGTCATCGTGACTGAGCCCCCAAGCCGGCATCGCGGTCATTTTCAAGCCGTTTTTTATCACCCAGAAGTATTTCCTGGCACGGGCTTGTTTTTCGGCTGGATCGCTGACTGGCTGGCGTTGATGAAATATGGGCGGCTGGGGATATAAACCAGTGGAGAGTTCGGTGGGGCTCAGGCCGGGTGCAAGATGACAGGCCGGGCACATGGCGTCGTAGTGAGCGGCGCCCTTCAACAGCAGTTCTTTGTCATCCAAAGCAGGTACTGCCAGATTCCTGGCGCGTACTTCGATGGAGCTTTCACGTATCCACTCGATGATTTTTTCCGTGACGGCCCAATGCTTTTCGGTGACTGACATATTGTAAGCGCCGGAACCGAGGGCGATGATGACCAGAACAAGTAATGCCGAAAACAAACTTAGGATCGTTTTCATGATTTGACCTCTATTAGGGAAGCTCTGAAAAACGACTGCGCTCGTTCAAGCGGTGTTGAAATTAGGTTCAAAATGCTTATTTACTCTCTATAAATTGCGTTTTTTCACCTGATTTCGCTTTGCCTGATCATCGCTCGCTACCTTTTTCAGAGCTTCCTTAGGTGATTGAGCGCTTATTTTCGGGGTCGAGCACAGCGGGTATCGGGCATCGTACTTTCAATTCCGGCGCGAATCAACTTACATGTTCATGATTGCCGGATTTTTTGCTTTCCAGCATGCTTTGAATGCTGGCATGGTCAAGGTGCGGCGCAAACATCTCGATAAAATCGAAAATATAGCTGCGGATATAGCTGTTGCGGCTGATACCGATGCGTGTCGTGCTGGGCTCAAACAGATCGCTGGCATCGATCGATCTCAAATTTTTGTCGCGTTTGCCATCGAAAGCCATGTTGGCTAGTATGCCGACGCCCAATCCCAATTCTACGTAAGTTTTAATCACGTCAGAGTCAATGGCCGTCAGCACCACATTGGGCTCCAATCCGCGGCTGGCAAATGCCTGATTGATTTTTGTGCGACCAGTGAAAGCGAAATCGTACGTGATGATGGGGTACTGATTGATTGCTTCCAGCGTGAGTTTTTTTAATTTCAATAGCGGGTGCTTGGGTGGGACGATGATGCACCGGTTCCATTGATAGCATGGCAACATGACCAGCTCCGGGTATTGTTCCAGCGCTTCGGTGGCGATACCGATGTCTGCTTCTCCCGAAGAAACTAAAGTAGCGATCTGTATTGGATTTCCTTGCCGCAAAATGAGTTTGACTTTCGGGTAGCGTGCAGTAAAGCGCTTGATCACGGGCGGTAAAGCATAGCGCGCTTGCGTGTGTGTCGTTGCAATCGTGAGTGTGCCACCAGCTTCATTGGTGAATTCCTGAGCGATTTTCTTGAGATTGTCGGCATCGCGCAGCATTCTGACGGCAGTTTGTATGATCAGCTGTCCGGGTGGCGTTATTTTCACAATCCGCTTGCCATTGCGCAGAAAGATGTCGACACCCAGTTCTTCTTCGAGCAATTGGATTTGCTTGCTGATGGCGGGTTGAGAAGTGTGCAGATTTTTTGCGGCTTTGGATAGATTCATATCCTGATTGGCGGTTTCGCATAGATAGCGAAGTTGCTGAAGTTTCATGAGTTATACCTGCTAATAAAAAATGATTATATATATCTAATGTAATATTATTTTGATTTATAAATGGGTATTGTTATTATGCCGGGCAGTTAAAAAGGAAAAATGTAGTTGCAAGATTTATTCTGTCAGGTTCTCTGATTGATTTTATTTATCATACCGGGGGGATTGATTGCCGTGGCAAGTTCTGAGCGATTGCGCCTGGGGATTTTTTGATAAAATAATAAATTACACTAAGCTTCAACAAGAGTGACCATGTTTCAAAGGCAGTGAAATGTCAGCGGCGGTTGGTCAATACGATTGTATGTAGTGTGTTCAAAAAATTAATAAGCAGAGGGCTGTTCTGTGCGCCAGAATAAAAGCTGAGCGACTGGAGTGGCGGGTTGCCGATCCATGGCGGGTTCCGGCAATTTCCCATTTAATGAAACAAGGATTGATTAATTAATGAGTACAAATATTGAGAATAAGCCAAAACAAGTGACATGGTTTAATGGTTGCGGCGGACGGATTGGTATCGTAGTCGGAGAAAGCGGAGAACATGCTTATATCGGCATGGCATTAAGACATGATGAAGATGATGATGTGAACCATATCCTCAAATATGGCGCCAAATTTCCATTGGATGCCGCGCTGTTGCTGCCAGTGTCGAAGCATTATACGCCAACGGAATCTTGAGGTTATTTTACTGAGCGTCTTTGAACTACTAAGCGGGGAAATCAACAATGTATCGCTATGATGAATATGATCAGCAAATTGTGGATGAACGTGTCAAACAGTACAGCGATCAGGTGCGCCGCCGTCTTTCCGGGGAATTGACCGAGGAAGAGTTTATGCCGCTGCGGCTGCAAAACGGCTTATACATGCAGATCCATGGCTACATGTTACGGATTGCGGTGCCGTACGGCCTGATATCTTCGCAGCAAATGCGCATGTTTGCGCATATCGCGCGCAAATACGATCGCGGCTACGGTCATTTCACGACGCGTCAGAACATTCAATTCAACTGGCTCAAATTGCAGGACACGCCGGACATTCTTGCCGATCTGGCGTCGGTGCAGATGCATGCCATTCAAACCTCGGGTAATTGTGTGCGCAACATCACTTCGGATGAATTTGCCGGCGTGGCGCAAGATGAGGTGGCCGATCCGCGTCCTTACGCCGAGATTCTGCGTCAATGGAGCACATTTCATCCGGAGTTTGCCTTTTTGCCGCGTAAATTCAAGATCGCCATCAGCGGCGGTAAGGAGGACCGCGCGGCAATCTATGCCCATGACATCGGTTTGGCGGTGACGAAAAATGCACAAGGCGAGGTTGGTTTTCGCGTGCTGGTTGGCGGCGGCTTGGGACGCACACCGATTATCGGTACTGAAATCTGCGAATTTGTGCCCTGGCAGCATATTTTGACGTATGTGGAATCGATTCTGCGGGTGTATAACCAATATGGCCGCCGCGACAACAAATACAAAGCGCGCATCAAGATTCTGGTTAAAGCGCTGGGAATTGATGAATTCAAACGCCAGGTGGAAGCCGATTGGGTGGATTTGAAGGACGGCCCGGGTACGTTGACTAGAGAGGAAGTTGATCGTGTCGCGTCGTTCTTCACTGATCCGGCATATGAAACTTTGCTCGATCATGATTCGAAGCTCAATGAATTCAAAGCGGATAGCCGTTCATTTTCGCATTGGCTGCAACGTAACGTGAGATCGCACCGGGTTCCCGGTTACGCGATTGTGGTTCTGTCCTTGAAAAAACCAGGCAATGCGCCCGGTGATGCGACAGCAGAGCAAATGGATTTTGTCGCGGATCTGGCGGATCGCTACAGCTTCGGCGAATTGCGCATCACGCATAAACAAAATCTGGTGTTGGCGGATGTGCGGCAAAAAGACTTGGTTAGTCTATGGCAGGAAGCTTCCGCTTATGAGCTGACTACACCGAATATCGGTATGTTGACCGATATTATCAGTTGTCCGGGTGCAGAATTTTGCACCTTGGCTAACGCGCGTTCGATTCCTTTGGCCAAGCTGATCGCCGAGCGTTTTGAGAGTTTGGACTTTCAATATGACATTGGCGAGATCACGCTGAACATCTCCGGCTGTGTCAATGCTTGCGGGCAACATCATATCGGCAACATCGGCATCACCGGCGTGGAAAAGAAAGATCACGACGAGTGGTATCAGGTATCGATCGGCGGTGCGGAAGGTAATGACAGTTCGATCAGCAAAATTATCGGTCCATCCTTTACTTTCTCTCAAGTGCCGGAAGTGATTGAGCGGCTGGTGCAAGTCTATTTGCGCGAACGCATCGAAGCCGAGCGTTTTATCGACACGGTGCGCCGTATCGGTCATGCGCCATTCAAAGATCATGTGTACGCGACTGCTTTCATCGCTCAGGACGAAGAAATTACCGATAAACATGTCGTGCTGCCTGCGCAGTATGAGGTGCCGTATTTTTCACCGAGGTTCTGATTGTTATGATTATCAAGAATAAAGCCATTGTTGCAGATGATTGGACGGTGCTGCGGCTGCAAGAAAGTGAGGCGGCCGAAAGCATTCAAGTCACGACAGGAAAGGTGATTGTTCCGTTGAAAGTATGGCAAGCGCAGCGTGACATATTGCAGCAACGCAAGGAAATCGGTGTATGGCTGGCGAGCGATGAGCGTCCCGAAGCATTGAAAGACGATATCGGCAAATTCACCGTGATTGCGGTGGATTTTCCCAAATTTTCCGATGGCCGCGGTTATTCGATTGCTTTCAATCTGCGCGCGCGCCTGGGCTATACCGGAGAGTTGCGTGCGATCGGCGATGTGTTGCGCGACCAGCTGTTTTATATGCAGCGTGTGGGTTTTGATGCTTTTGCGCCGCGCCCGGACCGGAAAATTGAAGATGCTTTAAAGGGATTGAGCGATTTTTCCGAGGTGTATCAAACTTCTTTTGATCCGAAACTGCCGCTATTCCGCCGCGTGCAACGCAAAGGAAATCAGGCGGAAAGCAGTCAATGAGCGACATACAGCAAAAAATTGAGCAGGTTGTTGCGGTTCTGACCGAAACCATTCGTGACTTTTCACCGGTTGCGTTTGCCAACAGCCTGGGCGCCGAAGATATGGTGTTAACCGATATCATCGACCGCCATCAGCTCGCGATTGAAATGTTCAGCCTGGATACTGGGCGCTTGCCGCAAGAGACCTATGATTTGATGCAAATCGTGCGGGAGCATTACAAGACGCCGCTGCGTATCTATTTTCCCAATGTGAAACAGGTTGAAGCCTATGTCGCCGAATACGGCGTTAACGGCTTTTATGACGGTATCGAGTTGCGCAAAGCTTGCTGCCATATCCGCAAAGTCGAGCCGTTGCGCCGTGCCTTACAGGGTAAACGCGCTTGGATAACTGGCATGAGAAGCGAACAAGCATCGACGCGCTCGAATTTGAAGGTGTCGGCTTATGATATGGACAATCGCATGCAGAAAGTGAACCCATTGCTGGATTGGTCGAATGCGGAGGTCTGGGAATATCTCAAGCACTATGATGTGCCATATAACAAGCTGCATGACAAATTTTATCCTAGCATCGGCTGCGCGCCTTGCACCCGTGCCATCACACCGGGGGAAGATATCCGCTCCGGGCGCTGGTGGTGGGAAGCTCCAGAAACCAAAGAATGTGGATTACATACCAGTAAGGTTGTACCCATAAAATAACATTCGCAATTCATTGGGATGCGCTTTTGCTGCAAATCGTCCCGATTAGTCCGGCATAAATTTAACTGTATATCAAAAGTAATATGAGTAACCATCCCTTTACCCATTTGGATGCGCTGGAAAGCGAAGCCATCCATATCATGCGTGAAGTGGCGG
>JBDHRU010000088.1:0-9563 GCA_039807765.1 Nitrosomonas sp.
CCGGGTGGAGGGGCAGTTTTGCCGCTTCACGCCAATCGCCGCGCTCGACCGAATAGCGCGCCGGAATGGCAGCATAGGCATAGGCAACGGTAGTGTTGGGCGACTGCACACTGCCGATGGCTTGCACTTGCTGCACGATATCCCAGGCTTTACCCGTTTCGCCCAGTTGCAAGTAAGCGTACAGCAGATAATCCATGAAATGAAAGCGTTGATCCCAGCTACTGCCCGACGCATACTGTCGGGTGTGTTCCTGTGCGGCCTGGTCCGCCGCCAGATTGGATTGCACCGCATCTCGCCATTGCCCCAGGCGGATAAAAATATGCGACGGCATGTGCAGCGCGTGCGGCACAGCCGGTGCGATTTGTGTGTATGCCCGGGCGGCATCGAGCCCGAGTTCCGCCAGTTCGGGGTAATCGCTGCTGTGGATGATGTAGTGCGCTACGCCTGGATGCTCCGGTTCATGTTGCAATACTTTTTGCAGCAAATACAGCGCTTTTTTCTGATTAACAAAAGTCTTATCCGTAGGAGAGGCTGTGGAAATCAATGCCAAAGCATAAAATACCGCAGCTTCCCGGTCGTCAGGATTCTGCCTCAGTACTTGCTCCATCGCTCCCTGATACAGCAGCTTTCTGGTACTAAAATCCGTTTTTTCATCGCCCCGGTAAAAGGATTCAACAGCATCGAGATAGGCTTTTTCTCTCTCTGTTTTTATTGGTAGCTTCCTTGCTTGTCGCAGTATTTCGCGCCCTTTTTGCAATTCCGTTTCAGTTGGGGGTATGGCCCATAATTGATAATAAAGACTCATTGCAACACCCCAGTATCCCATTGCGCAAGATGGATCGGTCACAGTAGCCTGACGGAAGGTTTTTTCCGCTTCGTCGTACCAGAACGAATGCAGCATCGCCACCGCTTGGTTGAATTGCACTTGCGCGGCAGGTGTACAGGAAACTGGGAAATGCACCTTTCCCAGTTTATCTTTACCCAGACTGGCTGCATGATGGTAATGATCGCCATCGGCATGCACGAAACCGGCGGACATCACGGTAATGGTAAGAATGATCCGTATGAATACCTTCACATCAATGCTCCTACATATAAAAGACATCAACAAAAAAACCTTGCGCATTTCTTTCACCGGCACTCATCATGTAATAAAAAGTTACAGAATGATTGTTGCACCCGGAAAGTCATTTCATTACAATGATTGCAACATTGTTGCATTTATCTCAATATGTCCCATCAACTTCATCATAGCGCAGAAGATTTGATCCGGCACAACGGCGGGAAGGTAACCGCAGGCAGAGTCGGTGTTCTGGCTCTTTTACTTGCCGAGCAGCAAGCGATCACACACCGGGAAATTGAACAGCGCCTGCCGCGAACCTTGCAACTAGACCGGG
The DNA here is from genome assembly GCA_039807765.1 of Nitrosomonas sp. Lineage (GTDB taxonomy): Bacteria > Pseudomonadota > Gammaproteobacteria > Burkholderiales > Nitrosomonadaceae > Nitrosomonas. Next base: position 1,398 of record JBDHRU010000088.1, read on the forward strand.
TAACTTTGTATCGTGTGCTGGAATGGCTGGCCGGAAAGGAATTGATCCACAAAGTAAGCAGTGACGACCGGGTGTGGCGCTATCATGCCAATCGCGATGTGCAATCGCATCAGCACGCACATTTTAAATGTACGGGCTGCGCACAAGTAATCTGCCTGGAAACATTACCGACGGAACGCAATTGGCGGTTGCCAGCCGGCTACCAGTTTCAGGAAATTGAACTGACTGTGAAAGGTCTTTGCGCCAGTTGCTGCTAACCATGATACGCAAAAGCTTATTTCTCTTTCTGACACTCGCTTTATCGGTTGTGCCGGTCTTCTTGATGGCGCATGCCTTCACGCATTATACGCAAACCGATGTATTTGAAAGTGGAAATGACGCCGGTGTAGATTTGGATGAAATTTGCCTCGAATGCGTTGCGCTGACCGCGCTCAATTTTATTTTAATCGCATCGGGGTTATGCCTGAGTAATTCGGCAAACCGCCACCGTTTGTCGTTATTCGTACCGCAGCATCGTGCGAAAGACAGCGTTCTCCCCTATTTCTCACGCGCACCGCCATTTTAGCTTCCTCGATTCCTCAAGCTGTTAATCCAAGTCTAATTTTGTATCGAGCAGTCAATTGATTGTTTCGATCTATTTTCGTTTGCTTGCGATTGATCAGTTTCATTGGCGCAACTCAGTTGCCCGACCGACACTCTATCGAATGAGGAAGCTGAATGAATTATTTCAATCATGAATTGAATAATACCAAGCAGCTGCGTAATAGCCTGTTACTATTCAGGCCTATCGTCGCCACGCTGCTGATATTATTACTTGCGGATAGTCACGCGCAAACCACCAGCCAAGATGTCGAGCTGCCAAGCGTCATGATTACCGCACCTATCGTCAACTCGACTGAATCAGTCGGTACCAAAGCGGATAGGATGGTACAAGGTGATCGCCTGCGTCGGAATCGCGAGACTAATCTTGGCGATACGCTATCGCACGAACTGGGGGTTTCTTCCAGCAGTTTCGGCCCCGGCGCCGGCCGCCCCATTATCCGGGGGCAGGATGGAGCACGGGTGCAAGTGCTGGAAAACAGTATCGGCACAGGAGATCTTTCCGTCATCAGTCCGGATCATGCGGTAGCAACGGAAACGCTCAGCGCCTCGCGAATCGAAATACTGCAAGGTCCGGCAACATTACTGTATGGCAGCGGTGTTTCCGGAGGCACTGTGAATGTTATCAATGCGCGCATTCCAGACCGTCTGTTCAAAACACCACAAGCCAATTTCGAAGGACGCTTCAACTCCGCGCTGGAAGAGCGCAGCGGCGCATTGAGTGCATCCGGTAGCATGGGCAAAATGTCATGGAATCTCGAAGGCAACAAGCGGATTACCGGCGATGTACATATTCCTGGTCGCGCCAATGTGCATGGTCCTAACAGCGATACCGGCTTTATCAGAAATAGCGCCATCGATACCAGCAATCTATCGGCCGGCGGTTCTTATGTCGGCGAGCGTGGGTTTATCGGTGTTTCGGTATCCCGATTGGATAACCTCTATGGCATTCCGGGACCGGAGGGATCAAAAATCGATATGGGTCAGACGCGATACGGCCTGGCCGGTGATCTGGACAATCCGCTCAAAGGATTTGAGCAACTGAAAGTGCGCTTCAATTATAACGATTACCGGCATAATGAGCTGACCGAGCATGAGATCGGCACCCGCTTCAAAAACAGAGAACAAGAAGGCCGCGCCGAATTGGTTCATACACCGGTAGCGAACTGGCGGGGCACAATGGGCATTCAACTGCAAAACCGGGATTTTTCCGCCAAAGGCGATGAAGCGTTCGTGCCATCCAGCGTTTCGCAATCGGCCAGTATCTTCATGCTGGAAAAGCGCAACTGGCAACACTGGCAGTTTGAAATGGGCGGACGGTTTGAGCATGCCATGCATAATCCGCAAAGTGCTGTGTTGCAAACCCGGAATTTCGATCTTTATAGTATTTCCGCTCGAAGCGAATGGAGATTTATCGATGGTTATCAACTCAACTTAACCGCCACACGTGGACAACGTGCGCCCAATACCGTTGCACTTTTCGCCAGCGGTTTTCATATAGCCACCAATACCTTTGAGCAGGGAAACCAGATGCTCGGCAAAGAAACTTCCAATAATTTCGATATTGCATTGCAAAAAACCTCGGGAATGCTCACAGGCAAAGTCAATTTGTTCTACAACCACGTCAACCATTATATTTTTCAAAAAAGCCGTGACAGCAATGGCGACGGGCTCGCGGATCGCGTCGATGCAACCGGTGTTTTGGACGCTCACGGCGCTTTTCTGGTGCAGGATTACGCCCAAACGAACGTAAAGTTTTATGGCTTGGAAGCCGAGGTGATTGTCGCCATTGTTCCCGATGTGCTGAATGTGCGTTTATTTACCGATATCGTTTACGGTCGCCTGAAAGACGGCGGTAATATTCCGCGCATAACACCGCAACGCTTTGGCTTCGATCTCGATTTGAAGAAAAATGCCTGGTCAGGCAATTTCAATCTGACGCGAGTGATGCGCCAGGATCGCGTAGCTGTGCTGGAAACCGAAACGCCAGGCTATACCCTGATGAATGCCGAAATGGGGTATCACATGAAACTCACGAAATCGGTCAACTACACGCTCTTTCTGCAAGGCCGGAATCTGCTCGATAGCGACATGCGCGTGCATACTTCTTTCTTGAAGGATATTGCACCGCTGCCGGGGCGTGCTATTGTCGCGGGGGTCCGGGGCGCTTTCTAAAAAAACGGCCGATAAAACCCGGCTTCTGTTCTCAGTGCGCCTGCCCAAGACCTGAAGGTGCTTGCAAAATAGCCCTTTAGTGTTACTCTGCGATACCCATAATCACTCCTGATATTTTTAATTGCAGCCTACCCATAAGATTCACACACATGGTCAGATGGCTTAAATACTTTTTTCTCGGCGCCTTTACCGGTTTGCTGGGTGTGATTATTTATTTATCGCCCGCCGGATTATGGCTGGAAGAAAGATTGGGGTTAAATGCATTATTCCATTTACGCGGTGCGATCGATGCGCCTGCCGATGTCGTTGTCATCGCCATTGATCAGCCTTCAGCCAGCCAGCTTAATTTATCATCTATTAAGCCACGATTATGGCCGCGCAGCCTTCATGCGCGTTTAATCAATCAGCTAACGGAAGCAGGCGCCAGCGCCATCATTTTTGATCTGATTTTTGACACACCGGGCGACATACCGGAATACGATGAAGCGCTGGCACATGCCATCAAAGCAGCAGGCCGCGTCGTCTTGGTCGAGCGGCTGGATTATGAGGATTCCGCGCTGCTGAACCAACAGGATGGCGCGACTCGGCACCACTATATCCGCGAAGGCGCTGCGCAACTGCTGCCGCTGGTTGCCGATGCCGCAAAGGCGCGCGCGCCTTTTACCTTGCCCAAAGCGGAAAGGGTTCATCATTATTGGACTTTTAAGCCGAATGCCGGCGACATCCCCACGGTACCGGTCGTGGTATTGCAACTTTATGCCGCGGCGTTATATGGTGACTTTATCCGCCTGCTCAATTCGGCAGAGCCCAAGCTTTCTGCGCAATTACCTGTCCGCGTCAGCGAAAAAATGGATGTCGAAGACCTGATCCTGACGCTACGAAACATGTTTGTCAGCAACCCGCGGTTAGCATCGCAACTGAGAGAGAATCTGGATCGCGACAATCGCTTAAAGGCAGAAGAAAAAAGAGTCATGCGTTCGCTGCTGGAACTCTATTCCGGTGATCCGATCCGCTACCTGAATTTTTATGGCCCGCCACGCAGTATAAAAACCATTCCCTATTATCAGGTGCTGCAGTTAGATACAGACATAGAACGAGCAGATTTAAAGAATAAGATTGTTTTCGTCGGATTCTCAGGCGCCACGCAATCCGAACAAGATATTGTCAGGGACGATTATCCAACGGTATTTTCCAGTCCGGATGGACTTTACATCAGCGGCGTTGAAATCACCGCAACGGCTTTCGCTAATTTGCTGGAAAATAAGCCGGTCAGACCACTATCAGCGGTCAGTAATCTAAGCATTCTGTTTCTATTGGGTTTTGCCATAGGGATGTCGGCCCAAATTTTATCTACCTGGAAAACTATCATTTCCAGTCTCCTTCTCATCTTTATCTATACATTCATCGCTTATGCTTTCTTTAAGAACGCCATGATATGGTTACCGCTCATCATACCAGTTGTGCTTGTTTTGTTTACATTAATGCTGGTTTGGGTATTAAAGGTTCTTGCGCTTGAAGAATTTATCGGCAAGTCCGGGCCAGACAAAGAGCTGGACACCATCATAGAAAAACAGGGCGGCGTGTTCTCAGGTACATGCTTAACAACCGATATTGCCGGCTATACAACACTGGCCGAAACTATGAGCCCCTCTATGCTTGAGAAGCTAATGACCGAATATCGCGCTGCATTAAAGAATCCTATCGTTCAGCATCATGGCAGGGTTATGGATACAACGGGAGACTCCTCACTTTCCATCTGGAATAAAAAAACAGAAAATCCACGCGCACCAAAACTTTTTGGCTGGATCAAAAAAACACCAAGTACCATCGACAGGTCTCGTGCATGCAAAGCGGCCCTTGATCTCAATGCCGCGATTACGCGTTTTAACAAAATGAATAATCCGCCGTTTCCAACCAGAATTGGCTTACATTCCGGTGATATGTCCCTAAATAAAAGTGACGGCATTTACCGCGTTACGGGTGATGTCGTCAATACAGCCAGTCGAATTCAAAGCACCAATAAAATTTTTGAGACGAGTATTTTGCTATCGAGTGATGTTATCGAAGGACTGGATGATTTTCTGATACGTCCTTTGGGAAGCTTTTCCTTGCCTGGAAGAATTAAACCGGTTGAATTGTTTGAGCTTGTTGCTTATCGGCAATCCGCCAGTAAGCAGCAACTATGGCTATGCGAAACCTTCGCAAACGCTTTAAATGCTTATCAACTAAAGAAATGGCATGAAGCCAGTCGATATTTTCACGAAATTTTGAGCACATTTCCATCCGATGGTCCTACCCATTACTTTCTTTCATTGTGCTCAAAACTTCAAAATGAATCTCCTGCAGAGTCTCTTGAGGAATCGCTGAACGACTCATCTGTTTGTGGTGATAGCGTTTCTTGATAGCTCTCTAAATAGCATGAAGCAAGAAATCATTATCATCGGCGCGGGAATCATAGGGCTTGCAACCGCAGAGCGTCTTTTAATTCAAGGTGCAAAAGTTACAATTCTTGAGCGCAATAAAGCTGGGAAAGAGGCATCTTGGGCGGGTGGCGGCATTCTGTCGCCACTTTTTCCCTGGAATTATTCTGCAGCCGTTGCTCATCTCGCCGGTTACAGCGCGCGGCAATTTCCAGCCTGGGCTTCAGCGCTACATCAATCAACCGGAATTGATCCCGAGTACGAAATATCCGGTATGCTCATATTGTCGCCGTTTGATGGAGAAACCGCGCGACTGTGGTGTTCGGAGCAAGGTATCAGCATGAAGTCACACTCGGCTTGGGATATTCATTCAAACAGTACCGGAACTCATGCACCCGGGGAAGTCCTGAAAAAGGTAGCGAGCGATGGCCAAGCAAGGCGAAATCAGGTGAAAAAGCGCAGTTTACAAGTGGTAAACGATCATTTTGCATGTGATTTCAACACAGTATGGCCGAATGCAGCCGTTTTTCAGGGCTTCCCTAGGTCGCAAGATAGCGCCTTATTTCTGCCGGATGTTGCGCAGATCCGTAATCCGAGACTGTTACGCGCGTTGCGCAGCCGTGTTGAACTATTGGGAGGAAAAATTATTGAGAACTGCACGGTCAATCGCTTTAAAACCGCACATCAACGAATACAAGCCATCGATTCATCGCGTGGCGAATATGCAGCCGACTACTACATTGTTTGTGCTGGCGCATGGAGTAAAGAAGTGTTGGAAGCCCATGCGCCCGGACTGAATATCAGGCCAATCAAAGGGCAAATGTTACTATTTAAATTTGACGCGCCACCAATACGGTCCATTATCGTGCAAAATGATGTCTATCTCATCCCGCGCCGTGATGGTCATTTACTCGTCGGTAGCACGCTGGAAGATACCGGGTTTGATAAACAAACAACGGCAGCCGCTCGAGATTATCTATTGCAGCATGCCCAAGCCATTTTACCAGCGCTTCAAGGAATGCCGCTTACGCAGCACTGGTCAGGATTACGTCCGGCCTCACCGGAAAATATTCCAACGATTGGGCGGCATCCTGATATCCATAATCTACTGATCAACAGCGGCCACTTTCGCTATGGCGTCACCATGGCTCCCGCCAGTGCCGAGATTCTGGTAAATGAAGTCACCGGTGCATCGCAACCGATTGATACGACTCCCTATCAAGCAGGATGGAGCAAGTACTGATTATTTAAGAAGAGGTACTGAAAAACTACTACTTTAGGCCATGTTGCGTTGAAATCAGGCTCAAAATGCTCACTTATCACTCGTAAACTGCGCTTTTTCGCCTGATTTCGCCTTGCCTGGCCATCGCTCACTACCTTTTTCAAAGCTTCCCTAAGCTTTAGGCAGCGGAAATACAACCGATTCCACAACACCGCTCAATTCTTCAATTATCACATCCTCACCAATTTGTTCGGCGCCGATTTGTTTAAGACGGGCAATCACTTGCTGCACCAGTATCTCCGGTGCGGAAGCGCCGGCGGTTATACCGATATTCTTCTTCCCGACAAACCATGATTCCTGTAATTGTTCGGCACGATCCACCATATACGCTTCCACATTGGCATTTCTCGCCACTTCACAGAGCCGATTAGAATTCGAGCTGTTGGGAGAACCGACGACGATAACCAAGTCACATTGATTGACCATTTTCTTAACGGCGTCTTGACGATTTTGCGTGGCATAACAAATATCGTCTTTTTTAGGGCCGATAATCTGTGGAAACCTTTTCTTCAAAGCATCTACAATGCGCGCTGCATCATCGACCGACAATGTCGTCTGCGTCACATATGCCAGATTGCTCTCATCCTTAACTTTCAAGACTTCAACATCCCTTTCGGTCTCGACCAGATACATGCCGTTATCTTCGCCTTCAATCTGCCCCATCGTGCCCTCGACCTCCGGATGCCCTTGGTGGCCGATCATGATAATTTCCTTTCCTTCCTTGCGCATTTTGGCTACTTCGACATGTACTTTGGTGACCAGCGGGCAGGTGGCGTCAAATACTTTCAATTTCCGCTCAGCCGCCTCTCGTCTTACCGCATGCGATACGCCATGCGCACTGAAAATCAGAATGCTGTCTTGCGGCACTTCATCCAAATTTTCAACAAATACGGCTCCCTTCTTCTCGAGGTTCTCGACCACAAAACGGTTATGTACCACTTCATGGCGCACATAAATCGGTGCACCATGCATGGTTAACGCGCGCTCAACAATTTCAATCGCGCGGTCTACGCCGGCGCAGAACCCCCTCGGGTTCGAAAGCAATACTTTGACCATTTACTTATCCTCCAACAATGGACGGGCAATTCAAACTTACCCATTGATACAAGCTCAGGGTATTAAAATTTAGGGAAGCTCCGAAAAACAACTACGCTCAGTCATGTTACGTTGAAATCAGGCTCAAAATGCTCATTTATCACTCGTAAACCGCGCTTTCTCACCCTGATTTCACCTTGCCTGGCATCGCTCGCTACCTTTTTCAGAGCTTCCTTAGTTCTTTCTCATACTTTCTGATAACGCCGATTCAATACAGCATGCTTTTCATAAGCTTTCCGGGTAATCTGGATATCTTTCAAAACAATCGGAAACTCTGACTATACGATCAACACAAGGAAGAGAGTTGACTTTTTCAATCGGCAACACTTTGGTATTCCCGATCGGGTAGGCTTCTGTTAATGCAAAATGCGCCGCCAACTGTCTATGTTCCGGGGAAACAAATTAGAATCATAAAATAATTTCAATAAGATAATGTCAACTTCCGATCTACCGTACAACCGGCTCACGATTTTAACCGAAAACACCACCACTTACCATGATTCCGACAAACTCCACATGAGACAATTTGTCGCATAGCCATACTATAAAATTTAAGCTAATGTTAGCAATTTTGCAGGCAATCAAAGCAACACC
>JBDHRU010000089.1:0-9542 GCA_039807765.1 Nitrosomonas sp.
TGCATAGATACATGAGGCATCTGCCGCGGATCGACTTCAATGGTGAATTCTCCATATTTCATCAAGTTAAAATTCTGCTGAATTTCTTGCAAAATATTGCTCAATTGAGCTTCACCGAGAAGAGTCGGAGTGCCGCCCCCAAAATATAATTGCTCCAACTTAGGATTCTCCTTAAAAAATTGCGCTTGCAATTTTATTTCGCGCGACAAGTGATTAAGGTAGGTTGTTATATTGTCATTGTCGTCAATCAATATCTGGTTAAATTGGCAGTAAAAACATAAAGAACGGCAAAATGGAATGTGCACATATAACGATAACGGACGGCGCAGATGACCTGCTTTAGAATTCCTCAGCCAAGCTACGTAGGCCCGTGCATCAAATGCTTCGTCAAAAAAATCGATTTGTGGATATACACGATAATCCGCGTTGGAAACTCCGAAGCGGCGAATGAGATCGGAATTGATACAAAACAAACCGGTAGAGGAATCAAGAAATCTTAATGAATGCACGGGAAGTCTCACTTTGTGAAGAATGCTACCCAAAGAAATCTGCGTTGATTTGCCATTTTTTACTGATCACTTTGATCAAATATTTGGCTTTGAGCGTTGCCTATCCATCAAAAAAGAATATCCACCCTCCTGTGCAATATCGTAAAATTATGTTGTGGATAAAAATATCCATTTTGATTCAGATCAATCAAAGCGTTGAAATGCGATTCCCTACTTCTTTTTGGAAAATACTTTGCTTAACGATACCTCACTTCATCATCTTGACATTTCACACATTCGATCAAGCTGTGCTTCATGCAGTTTGCGCGAACTGTGCCTGCCTGTCGGTCTCAATGAGCAAGAAATTCAAATTCTTGGCGATGTTGTCAGTTCAAAACGAAAAATTCAGCGCGGCGGGTATCTGCATCGTACCGGCACGAAATTTCAATCATTATTTGCTATTCGCAGCGGATTCTTAAAAACCTGCGCACTGGAAGAAGATGGGCGACAACAAGTAACCGGTTTTCATATGACAGGTGAATTGCTGGGATTGGATGCTATCAGCACCGACATACATACTTGCGATGCAATAGCGCTGGAAGATAGTGAAGTGTGCGAAATTCCTTTTGCCAAGCTAGAAGAAATCAGTCGCACCATTCCATCACTCATGCGCCATTTCCATAAAATCATGAGCCGTGAAATTGTGCGTGACCACGGTGTTATGTTATTGCTTGGCAGTATGAAAGCGGAAGAGCGTTTGGCGTCTTTTCTGCTGAATTTGTCGCGCCGCTTCTTAATACGCGGATATTCCGAAACTGAATTTAATCTTCGTATGACCCGTGAGGAAATTGGTAGTTATCTTGGCCTTAAGTTAGAAACTGTCAGCCGTGCTTTTTCAAAGCTGCAAGATGAAGATATCATTGCCGTGGATAATAAGCATATCCAAATAAATGATCTTGCCCGTTTAAAAATGAAAATGGGAAACTCATCCTGTGTCACCTGATAATTTACAATAACTGCGACTAATTTTGAGGTACCCAAATCTTCTCAACTATCGCACTGAGCAAGTCAAATAAACCCTTGTTCCAAAATCAGCATTATCTTTACTCCGTTATTCTGCCTTACTGCCGGCTTGAGTAAGCTTAGGAAAATGCTATATAATATTTGGATAATTTGACCGCTTATGCGGCGATGCACCGAGTGCAAGTCAAATTAAATACACACATTCGCTCGTCATGTCATTTTAGGCGATTGAAGCGAGTGGAGGCTCAATTCTTAAGGAGAATATCTATATGTCAGTAACTATGCGGCAAATGCTGGAAGCAGGCGTTCATTTCGGTCATCAAACACGCTTCTGGAATCCCAAAATGGCACCGTATATCTTTGGCCATCGTAACAAAATCCACATTATCAATCTCGAAAAAACCTTGGTAATGTATGAAGAAGCGATGAAATATGTGCGCCAATTGTCAGCAAACAAAGGGGTGATCTTATTTGTCGGCACCAAACGACAGGCTCGCGACATAGTACGCGAAGAAGCCATGCGCTGTGGGTCTCCCTACGTAGATCAACGCTGGCTGGGCGGGATGCTGACTAATTTCAAGACCATCAAACAATCCATCAAGCGTCTGCAAGATATGGAAACAATGATGCAAGACGGTACGCTGGATAAGCTCGTAAAAAAAGAAGCTCTCGATCTTCAAAGAGAGCTGGATAAGCTCAATAGCAGTTTGGGTGGCATTAAGGATATGAAAGGCTTGCCGGATGCACTATTTGTAATTGATGTGGGTTATCAGAAAGGCGCCATTACAGAGGCCAGAAAGCTTGGCATTCCGGTTATCGGTGTGGTTGATACCAATCATAATCCCGATAATTTACAGTACATTATTCCCGGAAATGATGATTCGAGCAGAGCAGTACGCTTATATGCCCGTGGTGTAGCTGATGCTATCCTGGAGGGACGCAATCAATCCATTCAAGAAATTGTTGAGATGAGTACGGCAGCCGAATAAGGCAAATCTTTTCATAAATTAATTTTGTATCGGAGTAAATATGGCGGAAATTACCGCGAGCATGGTTAAAGAATTGCGTGAAATAACCAGCCTCGGCATGATGGAGTGCAAAAAAGCATTGGCAGAGACCGGCGGCGATATGAAAGCGGCTGAAGATCTGCTAAGAATTAAAAGTGGGGCCAAAGCAAGCAAAGCAGCAGGCCGGATTGCGGCCGAAGGCGTCATCGGCGCTTATATCTCGGCGGACAGTAAATGCGGCGCACTGGTCGAAGTGAACTGTGAAACGGACTTTGTCGCCAGAAATGAGGACATCATTAATTTCGCCAAAAACCTGGCCGCTTTGATCACCACAAAGAATATTACCGATGTTGCGGTTTTGAGTGATACCGTGCTATCAGACGGTGAAACGGTTGAAGCAGCCCGGAAGGCATTGGTTATGAAGCTGGGGGAAAACATCAGTATCCGCCGCTGCGGACATCATGAAACACAAGGTCAGCTGACCTATTATCTTCATGGAACCAAAATCGGCGTTATGATCGATTACACCGGTGGTGATGAAGCTTTAGGTAAAGATCTGGCGATGCATGTTGCAGCCAGCAAGCCGATGTGCGTATCCAAGGAGCAAGTGTCTGCGGATGTTCTGGAACATGAGCGGCAAATTTTTACCGCTCAAGCCGCCGAAAGCGGCAAACCAGCCAATATCATTGAAAAAATGGTTGACGGTCGCATTACCAAATATCTGGCTGAAATCACCTTATTAGGCCAACCTTTTGTCAAGGATCCGGAGCAAACCGTAGAAAAACTGCTGGCAAAGAAATCCGCTAAAGTGAATAGCTTTACTATGTTTGTCGTCGGCGAAGGTATAGAAAAGAAATCTGAGAATTTTGCAGAAGAAGTTAAAGCTCAGATGGGACAGGCAAAATAATTAAGCTTTTATCATTTTCGATCACTACTCAATGTCTGACGTTGCCTATAAGCGTATTTTACTGAAGCTATCCGGCGAAGCCCTTATGGGCGAAGATAAGTACGGTATCAATCATACGGTAATGGGAAGAATTGTTAGTGAAATAGAAGAAATCAGCAAGCTCGGAGTCGAAATTGCGATTGTGGTTGGCGGCGGCAACATCTTTCGCGGCATGAAATCCACAAATGACGGACTTGAACGCGTTACGGCCGACTACATGGGTATGTTAGCCACCGTAATGAATGCTTTGGCGCTACAAGATGCCATGAAGCTGGTCGGACTGGTACCACGAATCCAATCTGCTTTACGTATAGAGCAGGTCGTCGAACCTTATATCCGCGGACGCGCTATTCGTTATCTAAAAGATGGCAAAATTGTGATTTTCGCAGCAGGAACCGGCAATCCCTTTTTTACTACCGATACCGCAGCCGCTTTACGGGGTATGGAAATGAATGTGGATATCATGCTCAAAGCCACAAAGGTCGATGGTATTTATACCAGTGACCCAAAAATCAATCCGGATGCAACGCGCTATTATAAACTGTCTTTTGACGAGGCGATCGCAAAAAATTTGCAAGTCATGGACGCAACCGCACTGACGTTATGCCGGGATCAGAAACTGCCACTGAACGTATTCAGCATTTTTAAAACCGGCGCTCTTAAACGTATAATAACAGGAGAGGATGAAGGGACTTTGGTGACAGTTTGATGTAACAATCGTCAGGCTTCCTGACAATAGATTCAAAAGGGATGGATATTATGATTGCCGATGTAAAAAAATCCGCTGAACAGAAAATGCAAAAAAGCCTCGAAGCATTGAAAGTGGATTTAAGTAAAGTTAGAAGCGGGCGAGCACACACTGGCATACTGGATCATGTCACAGTCGATTATTACGGTGCACAAACGCCCATCAACCAAGTAGCCAATATCAATTTGATAGATGCGCGCACGATCGGTGTTATTCCTTGGGAAAAGAAAATGGCTAACGCCATTGAAAAAGCCATCCGCGAATCCGATCTGGGTTTAAATCCGATGCCGGTAGGCGAAACGATTCGTGTACCGATGCCGGCTCTGACTGAGGAACGCCGCCGCGACTTAATCAAAGTGGTCAGACATGAAGCGGAAGCTGTCCGCGTTGCCATGCGTAACATCCGCCGGGATGCGAATACTCACCTGAAAGACTTATTAAAATCCAAAGAAATCTCAGAGGATGAAGATCGCCGGGCACAAGATGAAATTCAAAAACTAACTGATCGCTATATCTCGGAAATTGACAAGATTTTACAAGTCAAAGAAACCGAATTGATGGCGGTTTGATATGCCACAAGGCCCGAGTTCAACCCGAGAAATACCTGAAACAGGCTCGATACCCCAACACATAGCCATCATTATGGATGGCAATGGCCGTTGGGCTCAAAGCCGCTATATGCCCCGCATTGCCGGGCATAAACAAGGCGCCGAAGCAGTGCGTAGCGTGATAAAAGCCTGCATGGAACGCGGCGTTACCTACCTCACCTTATTTGCTTTCAGCAGCGAAAACTGGCGACGGCCAGCCGATGAAGTAACCTCTCTGATGCAACTGTTCCTTGTCGCACTCGAGCAGGAAATTACCAAGTTGCATGAAAATGGCATTCGCTTTAAAGTGATCGGCGACATATCGAAATTCGATCCCAAAATCATAGAATCCATTCACACTGGTGAACAGTTAACCGCCGGCAATACGCGCCTGACATTTACTATTGCCGCGAATTATGGCGGACGCTGGGATATCATGCAGGCTGTACGCAAAATGGTAGCGCAATCAAAAGATCTGCCACTAAATTTTGAAGAAGAGAATTTCGCCCAGTATCTCTCGATGAGCTATGCACCTGAACCGGATTTATTTATTCGCACCGGCGGCGAATACCGCATCAGTAATTTCTTATTATGGCAATTGGCTTATACCGAATTGTATTTCACCAATACCTTATGGCCCGATTTTGACGAGCATGAATTCGAGTTGGCCATTCAGTCCTATCAGCAGCGTGAGCGCCGTTTTGGCCGCACCAGCGAGCAATTGCAAATAGTGTTATCCGCCGAAGGATAGAAAAGATCACATTTCATGCTTAAAGCCCGTATCCTTACCGCACTTGTTGTTCTTCCCCTATTTTTATCGGCATTATTTTTTCTGCAAGATATCTTTTGGGCTATTGTATTGCTGTCACTGACCGTGATCGGATCACGCGAATGGAGCCGGTTAGCCGGATTCTCGGTAAAAAACACCATTATTTTTATGCTCCTGACCACGTTAATCGGGGGAGAATTGCTGTTTCAAATGAGCGAGTCTCTAAAACCGAATGCTTATTCGACCGAATTGATCTGGGTTTATATCTTGTCGGCCGCTTTTTGGTTCATCGCTGTGCCGCCCTATTTGAAACAACTTTTCACGATCAAACAGCCGTTCATCTTGATGCTGATAGGCTGGATCGTGTTGTTACCCACGTGCCTTGCGCTTTATCAGTTACGCGCAATCAGTCCGGTACTATTACTGGGTTTTATGGCAACCATCTGGACTTCCGATAGCGCAGCTTACTTCACCGGAAGATCACTCGGTAAGCGCAAACTTGCCCCCAAAATCAGTCCGAATAAAACCTGGGAAGGCGTGGCAGGTGCTTTAATCGCGGTATTGATTTACGGTCTAATCTGGGATTTCTGGTTTATGGAAGAATCTTTAGCGGCAAAATTGATACCATTGCTGCTGCTTATGGCGATATTGGGTATTATCGGGGATTTATACGAATCACTGATGAAGCGCCAGGCTGGCGTTAAGGATAGCGGCAACATTTTCCCGGGTCATGGTGGAATTCTGGATCGCATCGACGCTTTGACTTCTTCACTGCCGTTTGCCCTGTTAGCTTTACTTATTTTCTATTCACCTGCGTCATGAAAACTATTCGTCAAATCACTATTCTTGGCTCTACCGGCAGTATCGGAGAAAGCACGCTGGATGTTATCGCGCGGCACCCGGACCGTTTCCAGGCTTTTGCATTGACTGCCAATAATAATGTCGAGAAAATGCTCGCCCAATGCCAGCGCTTTCAGCCGCGCTTTGCGGTCATGTTGAATACGGCCAGCGCCGGGCAACTGGCCAGTGCGATTAAAGCAGCCGGTATCCAGACGGAAGTCCTGGCCGGTATCGAATCGCTGGAAAAAGTCGCCTCGCTTCCCGAAGTGGATGCTGTGATGGCCGCCATTGTCGGCGCCGCCGGTATCCGCCCGACGTTTGCTGCAGCGCGAACCGGGAAATTGGTATTGCTCGCCAACAAAGAAACACTGGTCATGGCGGGGCGGATTTTTATGGACTTGGTAAAACAGCACAACGCCACATTGCTGCCGATCGATAGCGAACATAACGCCATCTATCAGTCATTACCGCATTATTTCAACGGCAATCTGGCGGCGGCCGGTATCAGCCGTATCTTACTCACCGCTTCGGGCGGACCGTTCCGGCGCGCACCATTGGATTCGCTTGCGAGCGTAACACCGGAACAAGCCTGTGCACACCCGAATTGGGACATGGGGCAAAAAATCTCGGTGGATTCCGCCACCATGATGAATAAAGGATTGGAAGTGATTGAAGCGCATTGGCTATTTGAAGCACCACCGGAAAGAATCCAAGTGGTAATTCATCCGCAAAGTGTCATTCATTCCATGGTTGCGTATGTCGATGGCTCGGTGATTGCGCAATTGGGCAATCCCGACATGCGTACACCCATCGCGCATGCCATGGGCTATCCAGATCGTATAGAAAGCGGTGTATCGGCTTTGGATATGTTCAAAGTCGCTCACCTGGATTTCGAAGAGCCCGATTTTAAAAAATTCCCCTGTCTGGAATTAGCTTATCAAGCGCTTGCCGCAGGTGGGAATATGCCCGCAGTGCTGAATGCCGCCAATGAAATCGCGGTGGAATCGTTTCTTAAAAGACGCATGCCGTTTACCGCCATTCCGCTCATGATTGAACATGTCATGAAAACTATGCGGCAAGAAGAAATGACGACATTGGACGATGTACTCAGAACAGATACGCAAGCGCGCGATGCCGCGCAAAACTGGCTGGTCAATTTGCAATGAGTTTTACAAAAAGACTTATTAACGATGACTGGATTCCATTTTTCCCAATTAATGATAGTATCGTGCATTATCCAATGAAACGATGAAATGATCAGTATTATGCTGTCTTCCGGTTTCTTTCCGTTTCCCTTATGTAATATCTGACATGTCAATAACTTACACTATCATTTCTTTCGTTATCGCATTAGGGATACTGATCACGTTTCATGAATTCGGTCATTATCTGGTGGCGCGCTGGAATGGTGTGAAAGTACTGCGGTTCTGCATCGGTTTCGGTCAGCCGGTTTTCCGCAAGCGTTGGGGAAAAGACCAGACTGAATGGGTGATTGCCGCTATCCCGCTGGGCGGCTATGTCAAAATGCTCGATGAAAATGAAGGCCAGGTCGCAGCGGAAGATTTACCGCGCGCATTCAACCGCCAACCGGTTGGTCGGCGTTTTGCCATCGTAGCCGCTGGCCCCATCGCCAATTTCTTGTTGGCCATTATTTTGTATTGGCTGCTTTTCATTCTGGGTGTTACCGGCATGAAACCCGTAATAGGTCCGGTTGAACCTGCCACGCCTGCTGCTCATGCCAAATTTAGCGAAGGCGAGACCATCGTCAGTATCGAAAACGAGCCTGTCACCAGCTGGCAGGATGCACGCTGGGCATTATTACGCTACGCCATTGATCAGTCGGCCGATGTAACCATACAAACCATCAGTAAAAATGGCGAGATTAATCGGCATAAGCTAGATTTAAGCCATGTCGATCCGGATAAGCTCAATGAAAATTTTCCGGGCATCATTGGACTCACCAGCTACCAACCCATCGTCAAACCCATCATTGGTCAGATCATTGCCGGTGGCGCCGGTGACAAAGCAGGACTCCAGGTCGGTGATGAAATCATCGCGATCAATGATACTGAAATCCATACATGGATGGATTTCGTCAAAGAAATACGGTCAAGCCCGGGACGGATCTTGGCACTGGAGATTTGGCGCAACGGTCAAATGATCGCGTTAAGCGTTACGACGGAAACCACGACCGAAAGTGGTAAGCAAGTCGGAAAAATCGGTGCGGCCCCCGTTATCAATCAAGCGAAATTCGACGAACTGCTTGTGACCGTCCACTATTCGCCCGGCAAAGCACTGCAAAAAGCGCTCGAGAAAACATGGGAAACAACGGTGCTGACTTTCCAAATGCTGACGAAAATGATTACCGGCGATGTCTCCCTGAAGAATGTCAGCGGGCCGATCTCGATTGCCGACTTTGCCGGTCAATCCGCACAGATGGGATTGGTGTCTTATTTAGCGTTCCTGGCGTTGATCAGTGTCAGCATCGGTGTTCTGAATTTATTGCCGATCCCGATTCTGGACGGTGGACACTTAATGTATTATTTGATTGAAATCATAAGAGGCAATCCGCTTCCTGACAAAATTATCATTATTGGGCAGAGAATCGGTATGGCCATACTATTGACCCTGATGACTTTTGCCATCTATAACGATATTAACCGCCTTATCACTGGTTAAATAATGAAATTCCGGCATCTTGTTGCGCTTGTAAGCTTCTTTTATGCACTTTCGTGCTGGGCCGGTGAATCTTTTATCGTTAAAGATATCCGTGTTGAAGGCATACAACGTACCGAAGCTGGTACGGTATTCAGCTATCTTCCGATCAAGGTCGGCGATGTTTTGGATGAAAACAAGGCAACCGAAGCGATCAAAGCGCTCTACGCAACCGGCTTTTTCAAGGATGTAAAACTGAAATCTGAAA
Organism: Nitrosomonas sp.; assembly: GCA_039807765.1. GTDB lineage: Bacteria > Pseudomonadota > Gammaproteobacteria > Burkholderiales > Nitrosomonadaceae > Nitrosomonas. The sequence continues at coordinate 9,332 of JBDHRU010000089.1, forward strand.
ACAACATCCTGATTGTCGAAGTCGTCGAGCGACCGGCAATCGCGCAAATCAGCATCAATGGCGCCAAAGAATTTGAAAAAGACAAATTGCTCGAAGGTTTGAAACAGACCGGCATATCGGAATCGCGGATTTTCAGCCGCTCGCTGCTGGAAAGAGCGGAGCTTGAATTAAAGCGCCAATATATCAGCCGCGGCAAATATGCCGTCAAAAT
>JBDHRU010000090.1:0-9523 GCA_039807765.1 Nitrosomonas sp.
AATCATCTGACTGATCAACGATATAACTCAACCGGATACCTACTTTTTGTTCTTCTTGGGGTTGAGGCACAGCAAAGAGTGACTGCTGAATAGATGGTTCAACCGCTTCCTGCACCGCAAACCCGGCCACCCGCAGTTTATCAATCAAGGTTTGGCCAAAAGGGTCATTGGCTGCATGCAGCACTGTGAATTGCGTCGTAGCTGGTGGATATAGCCGGACAATCTGAGCGGCTGCATCAGTAGCCATGATTTGGTTCGCGTCTTGGGAGGGATTCTGAATGAAATTGCCATAGTGCGTTGTAGCACAGCCGTTTAATAACACGGCCATCAACAGCGCAAACAACAAACGGTGAGATTGATTTAACATTGCCATCATCAATTCCCCCGAGAAATCGTCACCCGGCTTTGATTGCCCCCTACTCCGGCAATCAAAATGGCTCGATCAAACACCGCATCCACAATATAGCGATCACCCTGCAGACGATAATTGACCATCACCGTTTCATCATCCCGAAACAACCCCCCTTCCCTGTTCAGCAATAACAACGTCGGTGCTTCTGTCTGCGCCATGATGCTTGGCATCTGGATGATCGTCTTCTGCCCATCGTTATAGACTCTGATCGGCTTCCAGGCCGCACTACCATCCACCGAATACGCAAAATCAAGATTACCCAAATACTCTCCAGTTTCAGGCATCGTGCGGGATCGTTTGATATCGAGCGCATGATTCTCGCGCGATTTGATCGCATCCCACTTAGCGAGTGCATCTTCAGGATAGGTAAAGCCCACGCGGGGCATAAAATCACGCCGGTGAGATCGCAGGCGCAGGTGATAGGTGCGCCGGTTGGTCGTGACCACCAGCGAAGTCTCTAACCCCACATCGAGCGGTTTTACAATCAAGTGCTGAACCTCAGATGCCCCCTGCCCTGTCACAGCCGGTTCAACGAGCCAGCGAGCCTGGTCGCCCAGATGGATCGAATTGACCCGCTCACCTGCCTGCAATTCGATATCGCAGACCTGCAATACTGCACAGACGATGCTCGGCTGTTGAGAGCCGAACAGGAAGCGGATCGAGCCATCCGGCCCTGCTACCGGTTTGACGCCAGTAGGATTGGCTGCTTGCCATTTTTTGGCCAGATCGATGGCTGCGCGTTCCTGCGGCGTGAGTTGTGGACTCTTGTCAGTAAAATAGGCTTCAGACAAACCGTTAGCATGAATAGGAGCGGCCCATGCAAACGTGAAGATAAGCGCACCCATAGCATTGAAAGCACTGAATACTCGCGAGAACCGTAATGAATTCATGATGAGCGGCCTCTTTAGGTTTGTTTCGACCAGGAGAAATCCTGAATATAGATTCCCAACGGATTATTGCGGATCTGCTCTTCAGTCGTGCTTGGGGTGGTCGGCTTGTTGTAGATTCGAAGCAATGCTCGCATCTTGAACGGCTGCTCTGTTAAATGCCCCTGCCGGTCATAGACTTTTTCCAGCCAATCGACCTGCCAGGTCTCAGGAGATTGAGGGATTACCGAGATGATCTCGACATTCACCGTCTGAGTTTCAGCGCGTTTGAAAGGACTGCTCGCTTCACTGCCATTGAACCACTGATTGGCTTTTGCCGTAGCGGGGTCATTATTGGCCAGCATGGCATACGCTCTAAAAACGGCTTTGCGCTGCAACGCTACATCGGGAGTGACCAGGCGCAGATCATTGATGAATGAAGCGAGTGATGCATGAACCACCCGCGGATCCGTCTCCCCCGCAATATCCGCACGCGATACCGCAATCGCTTCACCGAGCTTGTTGACCTGAACCACATACGGGATGAATTTGGATTGACTGCCAATCGCAATGACGCCACCTACCGCGGCCAGCGCAATCAGTAAACACAAGAGCGCCAATAACTGCCACATCATGCGCGAAGACTGTATCCCGCGCATGTGGTCATTCCAGGTACGCCTCGCCGATAGGTAAGGGTTTTCATTTTCGCCTTGACGACGGCCGCCCTGCACAAACTCATCGGTCTGCCGAATTTGCTGATCTGATTCATTCCCAGATGCGCTTTTGAACTTAAAGAAATCACTGATCACGCTCATGCCGCCACTCCATAGTCAGATAATGTTAATCCCCTCAAAGCGAGCCACTCATGCACCCAGCCATCGCCGTACTTCTGATGCAAAGCTTTAATCGTTGCAATCGATTCCTTGTCGGTGGATCCAACGAATGCCAGCGCCAATGGCCCAAGCGCCAAGTCATACAGCCGTCTACCGTTTTCTGACACGGTGTAATACTCTCGTTTAGGCACGGCGGAAGCCAGAATCTCGATCTGGCGGGAATTTAGTCCCATGCGCCGATAAAGAGCAGCTGCTTCTTCATCCCGGGCAAACACATTCGGTAAAAAGATTTTGGTTGCGGTAGATTCGACAATCACATCCAAAATGCCGCTGTTTGCGGCATCGGACAGGCTTTGGGTAGCCATCAACACCAGACAATTGTTTTTGCGCATGACTTTGAGCCATTCGCGAATTTTTGCGCGAAAGACCGGGTGACCCAGCATGAGCCAGGCTTCATCGAGTATGATCGCGGCAGGCTGACCTTTTAAGCTGCGCTCGATGCGCCGAAAGAGATACAGGAGCGTGGGCAGCGCATATTTATCACCGAGATTCATGAGTTCCTCGATCTCGAAGGTCGTAAATGTCGACAAATTCAACCCATCAGACTCTGCATCGAGCAGGTGGCCCATCATGCCATCAATAGTGTATTGCCGAAGGCATTCACGTATCGCCTCACTCTGGATCGTCACAACAAAATCCGATAACGTTCTGGAGCCGCTGTGATGCATGTTACTAATGGCCTGACTGATTTCATTGCGCTGCATTGGCGTTACCGTAATACCATTGAGCTCAACCATCATCGCAATCCATTCCATCGCCCAGGCGCGATCACTCTTCGTTTCCAGGAACTGCAACGGGCAAAAGGATAACGATTCATCATCCCCCGCGACCGTGAAATGCTGACCACCAACCGCGCGCGTCAGCGGATACATCGATAACCCCTTATCGAAACAATAAATCGACATATCCTTGTAACGTCGCAATTGCGCAGCAATGAGTGCCAGATGCGTGGATTTACCGGCACCCGTTGGCCCAAACATGAACGTATGCCCCAGGTCGCGCACGTGTAGGTTTAGCCGAAATGGTGTGGCCCCTTGCGTGACACAATGCATCAGTGGCGGTGAATTCGGCGGATACATCGGACAAGGTGCTATTTCCTTGCCTGTCCAAATCGTGTTGACCGGCAGCAGATCGGCCAGATTCAGCGTATTGATAAGTGGTCGGCGTACATTTTCGACACCATGGCCCGGTAGGCTGCCCAGATACGCATCCATCGTATTGATGGTTTCAACCCTCGCCGCAAAGCCCAGATGATTGATCGCTTTTTGAACTTTGCGCCCTGCTTCTTCCAATGCGTCCCGGTCTTCCATCATCAGTACAACGACACTGGTATAGTACCCCTGCCCTACCATCCCGCTATTGGTTTCAGCAATGGCTGACTGAGCATCTTCAGTCATGTTGAGGGCATCTTCATCGATGTGGCTGCTTTGCAAATTGAAGACCTGATCAAAAAAACCGCGCACCTTCTGTTTCCAGCGGCGGCGGTATTTATCCAGATGAGAGACTGCCTCATGCGTATCCATAAAAATGAAGCGCGATGACCAGCGATAGACGCCTGGCAATTCTGATAAAAGGTTCAGCATGCCGGGCGATGATTCAAGCGGAAAGCCTTCAATCGAGACCACTTGCACGAAATTGCGACCAATCTTAGGGACAACGCCACCCCACATCTCCTGACCTCCTAGAATCATATCCAGATACATGGGGTTGGTCGGCAAAGCAATCGGATGATCAAGCCCGGTGATACACAGCTGCAGCCAGCTCAGGAAATCGTCATGGATGACGGTCGAGCCGTCTTCATTGACCTCTTTTTTCCCCTGGAGCCGGGATAATTTGAAGACGCTCGATAACCGGGATTCGAAATTGAGGCACTCACGCTTAAAATACTCGAGCAAACCTTGCGTTCTGGCGTCCTCATCCTGTGCTTTGCTGTCATCGTCGAACATCAGTTCTACGAATTTGCGCTGTGCGAGTATTGGCGGCAGATACGTGAGTGTGACAATAAAACAACTCTCATAGAGCGTGCCAATCTTCTCAAAAACCTCACGCCGTTCGGCATCGATGGCGGCGGTCACCGGATCCGGATAATTTGAAGTTGCTTTGTCAGAATAACCCTGCGCCGGTTTGCGAACCGCATCGACATGAATCATCCAGCCATTGCTCAATCGGGATAGCGCCTGATTGATTCGATGTGACACGTGCTCGCGCTCAGCATCGGTGCTACTCGCGGTATCTTCCCCTCGAAATATCCATGCAGCCATCAGTGAACCATTCTTGCCGACGATGACGCCCTCTTCTACCACGGCGGCATACACCAGCAGATCGGCAAAGCCCATCTCTCTCGATCGGTGCCGATCCAGCTTCTGTTCTTTATCCGCATCTCGGATGCGGATAAACAGGATAAGTAGAAGGATGGCCCCACAGATCGCAATGAGGATGGAAATCGCGGCAATCATAGATGCTGCTTCTCCTGCAAGCGGGTATTGGTATAGAAGGGTGTGCTTCGCGCCGGATAGTATTTTTTATGCTGAATCTGGCGCAAATACACATGGCGCAACTGCGGATCGTTCTTGGCCATCAATCGCAGCGTGAACAACGCAAAAAACCACAGCGTCAGCCCAAAAAATGTGGCCTTCAGTTCCATCGCCACAAAGATCGATGTGGCTGCAATCAGGATGGAAAACATCACGAGCTCCCGGTCTCCACCCATAAACAGGTTAGGCCGATTTCCGGATTGATGGATGGGCACAGACCTGAGCGCCATAATCACCCTCCCCTGTTTCGTTATTGATTTATGGGTTTACTGGAGTAATTTCTTCAGAAGTAGGCAAAACCTGGGCTGGTTCCTCCACAGTATCAGTTCCGATTGGAATAACCGCGACCTGGAAGAGATTGCTCATAACATTGTTGGCACCCACGAGTAATGCCATCACCAGCACGATAAAAATGAGTGTTCGGAAAAAAGCGTTCAACTCACCTCCAAGATCAATATGCCACCGGCAACCACGATACCGACAATCGATAATGTGAAAGCAACTGGGCCGGTCACGGAGTTTCTCAAATTGGTAAGCCACGTTTCATAGGGAAGCGCACCCCCGGCACCGACTGCCGCATGCGCCTGATCTGCCGACAATATAAAAATGGCTACAACAGCAATTAAATTGAAACAACCCAATAGCGCAAGATTTTGAATACTCAGCTTCATGAAACCCACTCCTATGATTATTTACAACTTCTTGATTTGGTAATTTCCTCTCTTAAAACCTTGTACTTCAATAATCTGTTGAATCTTCCTGCCATCAGGTGTGCGCGTGATATGCACGACCATATCAACCGCTTCCGCGATTAATGGCATGATTTCTTTGGGAGCTGATGGATTGCGAGAAATGAGGGATTCAAGACGGGTGAGGCCCGACAGGGCATCATTGGCGTGAAGAGTGGCTGCCCCGCCTTCATGGCCAGTATTCCAGGCATCGAGCAGATCAAGCGCTTCAGGGCCTCTGACCTCGCCTACCAGAATCCGATCGGGGCGCATGCGCAAGGTAGTCTTGAGCAATTGCGTCATGTTGACGTCGAGTGTGGTGTGATACTGCACAAAATTTGAAGCCTGACACTGAATCTCGCCAGTGTCTTCCAATATGAAGATGCGCTCATCCGGATCACTTTGCACCATCTCATGGATGATGGCGTTGATCAATGTGGTCTTACCCGATCCGGTGCCGCCAATGACGAGGATGTTGCGGTGATCTCTGACAGCGTTCTTGATTACTTCAGCATGCCTACGCGTTAATACGCCAGTGTCGACATACTGCTCCAATGTGAAAATCTTGATCGCTTTTTTGCGAATCGCAAAGGTCGGTGATGCAACTACGGGAGGCAATTGACCGGCAAAACGTGAATTATCCAGAGGAAATTCACCTTCGATGATCGGATTGAATCGATTGATTTCCTTCCCATGAAAACCTGCCACGGTTTTGATGACTGCTTCGGCCTGGGCGCTTTGCAGATGTCCGATAGGTTGTATTTTTTGACCGAGCTTTTCTTGCCAAATACGACCATCAGCGTTGACCATGATTTCAACTGTTTCAGGGTCTTGTAGTGCTAACAACAAGAAATTGCCTAAATCACGCTCCAACTTGCGACAAGCACGATCTTGGGTTGAGACAGGCAGACTTTCTATATTATTTGATCCCATAGACTATAGTGTAAGATATCACTGACGATTATCGAACAATATAGTATTTGAATAACCTTTGCAATAAAAATACTTTAAATTATTTTTTTAATTTAGCTTTATTCTCTTTATCCCATTGTTTTGCCTCAAAAGCTTGTATATCTGTCAATATCAAATAAACTGCTTGGTATCCTCTGGGAAGATGCGTCTTAATCTCTTCATTTGAAGAATTTTCAAGATCTGACAAATCAAAATCCGTTGCTTGGAATAATGAAGGAAGTGGGACTTCTAAAGCATCTGCGATGGATTCAAGGGTTTTAATGGAAGGATTGGCCAGGTTACGCCCAATCTCGGATAAGAAAGGTACTGACAAGCCTGATTTATGAGCGAGTATTTCCTGAGTTATTCTCTTCTCTTGCATGATTCGAAGAATATTAGTGCTAACAATTTTTATATACATGAATTATTTAATTTCTAACGGTTAATAAAGAATTAATAAAGATAATTAATTTATCACTAGTTCAATCATGGTTTTAGCCAAATCTGATACAATAAATAAATCATAAGTAACTAAACAAATGTATTAAAAATAAGAATAATTAACCCAAAAGATAAATTTGACGTTTTTCTAGTTCCTCCATTTTATAACTAAACTTAAATGTCTAAAAAGAAAGAGGTTAGCCTTCCCTCATTGGAAGCAGTCCAGGTTGTTCCCCTTGAACTTTTAGACGAAGATCCTAATCAGCCACGGCGATTTTTTGATGCAGAAGCATTGAAGGAATTAGCTAATTCCATTCGCTCACGTGGAGTAAAAACCCCAATTTCTGTTCGGTTTAATGAAAAAACCGGACGCTACACAATCAATCACGGCCATAGAAGATTTCGGGCAAGCAAAATCGCAGGAAAATCAACAATCCCAGCTTATATTGACAATGACTATATTGATGACGATCAAGTTATTGAAAATGTACATCGTGAAAATCTGACTGCTCGAGAAATTGCAGACTATATTGGGCGGCAATTAGCAAAAGGAAAAACGCAAACTACGATAGCGCAAGAATTGAGTAAGTCAGTTTCGTGGGTTTCTTTACATGCTAAATTACTCAACTTGCCTGATTCTATCGCTGATTTATTTCACTCGGGCAAATGCACTGATCTATATATCATTCACCTTCTTGTTGTCTGCTACAAAGCTGACCCAATCACAACTCATGATTGGATTAATAACAATCAAGAACAAGTTATCTCTAGACGATCTGCTCAAATTTTAAAAGATTTTATCGAATACAATAAATCAAAGAATATTGAGAGAGCCAGTGATTACACAATCACTCCAATTCCCGATGACACCGATGAACTAAAAAGTAAAAAAGAAGCTAGCACACAGCACGTTTTAGAACATAAACAACTTAATAGTATTGATATCTTAAAAATATCATGGACGCACCATTACAACAGCGAACATATAAAAACTTCTTTTGATTCACATCAAATCACATTGCTTAGCGACTATCTTAATAAGATTTACGAGGATGGATGTGAATCAATCAATGATCCAATTCAATTTGCGAGATTTTTATCTCACAGCGAGCCCTTTAAAGGAGCCGGAGCCTATCAATTTATGGCTTATTTACATGGGCATGATCGAAAAGAATTCAATTTTGACGAGATTCTGAACAACGTCTACAGCATAAGATCTAACTCCATTTGAAACTATGAAACTACGAATACTAGTTATGAATGGCCAAAGACTTATTGAGAATCAGGTCGATGGCAAATGGAAAACGATTAAAGTGACAAAAGCCGAGTCTTTGAAAGGTGGCATCTATAACATCTTTATGGCCAAAGAAGCTGACAAAAGTGAAAAATCGGAAGGCATATTAGTTCACTTCACTAGCTCGGAGCTTTATATTAAAACCCCATACGGGTTTATCAAATATGAGAACCCCGGAGATATTAAACTACCGCAAATAGGCTCTCATATCAGTGTCGGGTACCTAGACGACAAATTATCTATACAAAATACTGCCATTAAGCATACCCATAAGCACACTTTATAATGTTACGTTATTAAAATATTAAAATATCTCAATATCGAAATCCTTAATTCTTTTATCTACTCAGTCGTTTTTTCTTTTTAGTTAAAAGTAGAGACTTTATAAATAGCAAATTTTAGCTATTAAATTCCCGAATATTGTAACTTCCTAATATTTAGACGTTTGAATATTAAAATAATCGACTTGACTATTAACTATTTTTCTTTGAAGAAGCATCGTGTAAAACTGATAATTACTTATTTCTCCCTAAACTTACGTCAGGTTTCTTTCACAAGCCGAGAAGCGTTAATCAAGCCGAAATGCTCGCACCAAGGATCAAAATCTCGATCAGAAAAAAGCAAAGCAAATTTATTTTCTATGCAGTAAGTGGCAATTAAGGAATCGATGGTTTTTCGAACTGTAATCCCACGTTTTCTAAGCACGCGGTAATTCTCAGCAGTTTTTACCGCTAGCTCTACGGAACAAAGGGATTTTAATTCAAGTTCTATCATTAGGTTTCGTGCAATTAAATACTCGTGGTCCTCTCTAAAACCTTGCAACACCTCTGCTAGAATTAAGTCCCCTACCCCAACCACAGAACTTGACAGGAAAAAATCCAATTTATCTGTTTGTTCAGTAACCTTACCATTGAAGAAGTCGATCCAGACGCTAGTATCGACAATGATCATAAATCAGCTCTCATTTCATTGAGATCTCCCTCCCAATTTAGTTTTCCTCGATACTGTTTAATCTTTTCTTGTTTTTTAATTCTTAATAAAGTTAGCAAACCGAGCTCAACCGCTTCTTTCTTGGTTTTTACTCCCGTTAATTTAATAACTTCCTCCATCAATTTATCGTCAATAACAATATTTGTTCTCATATAAACCCCAATGTGTAGTTTTTTCTAAAATATTACACATTGAGTGTGCTCTATACAAATAATTCAATTCCATTACCTCAAAAAAATAGAGCTCTTAGTTGTCCTATTAAGTTGCAAGAGAGCGTTTAATATTTCACTATCGGCATATTTAAGGGTTAAAGTATTACTATATTATAGTGTGTTGATGTGTTGATGTGTTGATGTGTTGATGTGTTGATGTGTTGATGTGTTGATGTGTTGATGTGTTGATGTGTTGATGTGT
>JBDHRU010000091.1:0-9400 GCA_039807765.1 Nitrosomonas sp.
AAAGTAATAACTGTGATCGTAGCCTTGATGATAGCGCAGCGTCAGCGGTTGACCGGCGTCGCCGCAGGCTTGTTCCAATGCTTCGGGGAAGAGTTGTGTGGTTAGGAATTGGTCGTTGAATCCCTGATCGACGAGCAGATCGGGGACGCGATGTCCGGCTTCGAGCAGTGCGGTGGCATCATATTGTTGCCAGTTTTCCTGATTCTCACCGAGGTAGTTGCTGAACGCTTTTTGTCCCCACGGGCAGCGCATCGGGGCGCATATCGGCGCGAATGCAGAGACCGAGCGGTAAATTTCCGGGTAGCGCAGCGCCAAGGTTAATGCGCCGTGTCCGCCCATCGAGTGACCGAAAGTGCCGATGCGGTTTGAATCGGCGGGGAATTGTTCGACGATGATGTTGCGCAGTTCCTGTGCGATGTAACTTTCCATGCGGTAATGCCGTGCCCAAGGCTCGGCGGTGGCGTCGAGATAAAATCCCGCGCCAGCACCGAAATCCCAGGCATCGGTTTCGCCGGGAATGCCAGTTTGGCGCGGGCTGGTGTCCATGGTGACCAGCATCAGGCCGAGCTCGGCGGCGTAGCGCTGCGCACCGGCTTTGATCATGAAGGTTTCTTCGGTGCAGGTCAGTCCGGCGAGGAAAAACAATACCGGAACGCGTTGATGTTCCGCTTGCGGTGGTTGATACACCGAGAAGCGCATCGGCAGGCCGATGACCGTGGAAGAATGCTGATAATAGCCCTGGATGCCGCCAAAGCAGTGATGCACGCTGCGGGTTTCGAGTGTCGCCACGATCAGTAAATCACCACGGAGCGGATCGATTCACCGGCTTTCATCAGACGGAAGCCTTCGTTGATGTTATCCAGCGTCAGCGTGTGCGTGATCAGTGAGTCGATGTCGATTTTGCCTTCCATGTACCAGTCGACGATTTTCGGCACGTCGGTGCGGCCGCGTGCGCCGCCGAACGCGGAGCCTTCCCATTTGCGGCCAGTGACGAGCTGGAATGGGCGTGTGCTGATTTCCGCACCGGCTTCTGCCACACCGATGATGATGCTGCGCCCCCAGCCTTTGTGTGTGCATTCCAGCGCCTGGCGCATCACTTTGGTGCTACCGATGCATTCGAAGCTGTAATCCGCGCCGCCATCGGTTAGTTGTACCACGGCGTCGACGATGTTCGGCACATCGTTCGGGTTGATGAAATGCGTCATACCGAATTTGCGCGCCATCGCTTCGCGTTCGGGATTGAGATCGATGCCGATGATTTTGTCGGCACCGACCATGCGCGCGCCTTGAATTACGTTCAAGCCGATGCCGCCCAAACCGAACACTGCGACATTCGCGCCAGCCTCGACTTTGGCGGTATAGATCACCGCGCCGAGCCCGGTGGTGACGCCGCAGCCGATGTAACATACTTTATCGAATGGCGCATCTTCACGGATTTTCGCCAGTGCAATTTCTGGCACCACAGTGTAATTGGAGAAAGTCGATGTGCCCATGTAGTGGAACAGCGGCTTGCCGTCGATGGAAAAACGCGAGGTGCTGTCCGGCATCAAACCTTTACCTTGAGTGCTGCGGATGGCCTGGCATAAATTGGTTTTTTTCGACAGACAGAACTTGCATTCGCGGCACTCCGGTGTGTACAGCGGAATAACATGATCACCTTTGCGCAACGATTTCACGTTTGGACCGACGTCGACCACCACACCCGCGCCTTCGTGGCCGAGAATGGCGGGGAACAAGCCTTCCGGATCGGCGCCGGATAATGTGTAATAATCGGTGTGACAAATGCCGGTGGCTTTGATTTCGACCAGTACTTCACCGGATTTCGGACCTTCCAAGTCGATTTCTTCGACGGTTAACGGTTCTCCTGCTTTCCAGGCGACGGCAGCTTTTGTTTTCATGAGAAGTTCCTGTTCAAAATGACGGTTTCGTGTAAATGCCTGAGCAAACCTTGACTGGCTTCCTCGACCATATCAAGCACCCGCTCGAATCCTTGCTGCCCGCCGAAATAAGGATCGGGCACTTCAGTATTCGCATCGGCGCTGGGCGCGTATTGCATGAAAAGCTGGATTTTGTTGACATGCTGCCGCGGGCTGCGTTGCAGCAGCAGTGTCAGATTTTCCTTATCCATTGCCAGAATATAGTCGAATTCCTCGAAATCGCTGGATTGTACCGCACGGGCGCGTAGTTCATGCATTGGGTAGCCGCGCCGCAGCGCCGTGCTTTGCGCGCGATGATCCGGCGGATCGCCGATGTGATAGGCGTGCGTACCGGCGGAATCCACTTCGATCATATGATCGACACCAGCGGTTTTGACATGATGCCGGAAAACCGCATCGGCAGTCGGTGAGCGGCAAATGTTGCCCATGCAGACGAATAATACTTTTATTTTTTTATCGTTGTTCATAACCCATCAACTTAGTCTGAGATTCAAATACAGTGCGGAAGATTAACACGACACCGGCGAAAACGAAATTCGACTGATTTTTTATTCGCCGTCAAATAAAAAAGATCAGAGCATAAAGATTTACTGAATTTTATAAGGGAAAATCCGTAATTCAAAAAGGGTTGCAATTTATCAAATTTTTCAATTAGCCATAATAACTTTTCAAGGAATACTGAAATGTCATTAAAAAACTCAATCAAGGAATTTAAAGCATATTTGGGTGATAAGGAATCGCTATTGGATACGGATTACAAACGAATTGCGGAGATGATCCAATTGCACTGGGGATACAAGGAGTTTTATCAGTTTATACAGAAGTTGCTTGTTGTCGAGAAAGATCAGAACAGACAGGGATTTCCTCTGGAAGTGTTGAGAGAGATCTATATGCTGCAAGAGATCCATGAAAAAGCTTTTCCAAAACTGAAAAAACTGATCGATGGCAGAGCGGCTTGAGTACCGATAGTATTGAGCGATAAACCGATTCGTTTTAAAGCTACTGGGTAATTACTCGCGGATATCCACTGGCGTTCCCACGCCGATCCAGTCAAATAATTCCAACAAATCACTGTTGCGCATGCGGATGCACCCGATTGATCCAGGTTTACCCATTTCCACGCTATCCGGCGTGCCGTGAATATAAATATAGCGGCGCATGGTGTCGACCGAACCAAAACGGTTAAATCCCGGTTCGCAGCCGCACAACCATAAGATGCGCGTCAAAATCCAATCCCGCTTGGGAAATTGTTGCGCCAGTTGTGGTGAATAAATCTCACCGGTAGGGCGGCGTTTGATAAAAACCGTATTGACCGGTTGATCGGTGCCGATTTTGGCGCGAATGATATGTTTTCCCAGCGGTGTGCAAAAACTGCCGTTTTCCTGACCGGTGCCATTCTTGGCCGATGAAATCCGGTATTGCCGGATAATTCTTCCATCATCATCCAACAAATCCAGTTGCTGGGTCGCGATGGTAATATCAATTTTCATGGTGGTTCTGCCCGGTTGTTTTGCGTTTTTGCGCAAAAAATTGTTTCAATAGCGTGCTAGCTTCGGCGGCCAGAATACCCGAATCAACCTGCAAGTGGTGATTTAATCGCACTTCCGCAGGCAGATCGATGATGCTGCCGCACACGCCGGTTTTCGGATCAGTTGCGGCAAATACCAAGCGTTGAATGCGCGCATGAAAAATTGCGCCGATGCACATCGTGCATGGTTCCAATGTCACATACAACGTGCAATCCAGCAAACGATAATTAGATAAATATGCCCCGGCAGCGCGCATTGCCATGATTTCGGCATGTGCTGTCGGATCGGCAGTGGAAATCGGCCGGTTATAGCCGCACCCGATGATGCTATCGTTTTGCACCACTATCGCACCAACCGGCACTTCCCCTTGATCTTGTGCCTGTAGCGCCAACTCCAGTGCGGCTCGCATGAAATAATAGTCACGCTCCATTGCTGTTGATATTACGGATTCGTGATTCATTCTCATGATGGTTTTTATGCTACATTGCGCGTTTATTTTGACCGGTCGCATTATTTTCCGGTTGCTTCCCATTAACACTCTGCTTTCTCATTTTTCTTGCACCTATGATCGCTCAAGCGCAATCGCAACTTCATACCATTCGTGATCTGCTTCGTTTCGCCGTCAGTCAGTTTAATAAAGCCGGTCTGCATTTCGGTCACGGTTCCGCCACGGCTTACGACGAAGCGGCGTATCTTATTCTGAAAACCCTCTATTTGCCACTGGATCAATTGGAACCGTTTCTGGATGCACGTATAACCGAAGCCGAATGCCAACAGGTACTGGAAATCATCGAGCGTCGTATCAAAGACCGTATTCCCGCAGCCTATCTGACGCACGAAGCCTGGCTCGGCGATTTCAGCTTTTATGTCGACGAACGCGTCATCGTCCCGCGCTCGTTCATTGCGGAATTGCTGCAAACGCAACTGTCGCCGTGGATCGCCGATTCCGATCATGTCATAACCGCGCTCGATCTCTGCACCGGATCGGGTTGTCTTGCCATTTTGCTGGCGCACGCGTTTGAAAACGCAGACATCGACGCCGCCGACATCTCCTCGCAAGCGCTCGCCGTGGCGCGTAAGAATGTGCAGGATTATGGACTGGAACACAGAATCGGCCTGATCGAATCCGATTTGTTCTCGGCACTGTCAGGAAAGCGCTATAACCTGATCATCAGCAACCCGCCATACGTCAACGCCGAATCGATGCAACAATTGCCGCAAGAATACCGCCATGAACCGGAAAACGCGCTGGCCAGCGGCGAAGACGGCCTGGACGCAACCCGACAAATCCTGCAGCAAGCCGCGCGGCATTTGACCGACGACGGCATCCTGATCGTTGAAATCGGCCACAACCGCGACGCATTGGAACAAGCCTTTCCGCAATTACCTTTCACTTGGCTGGAAACCAACAGTGGGGATGGATTTGTGTTTTTGTTGCAACGCGAGGAGTTGTTGCATGGATAATCAAAATTTCAATCGAAGTAGCACTGAATGAGGAGAAGTCATGATTTGGACAAAGATGGATTTTGTTTATGATGTGATAAGTTGCATTGTGACAGAAGTTTATTTGTAATAGTTGGGTGTCACAGAATACTATTGCTATGAATTCCTCAGAAGTTTTTGAACTCGCTGGCAAAGAACATGAAGCTTTCCTTCGTGCCATAGGCGAACTTACCCTAGCATGGTCAGAACTTGAGATTGTTCTCTATAAATTGCTCAAATATTATGCGGGTGTAAATGATGCAGTGGGTCGAGCTATCTTCTCCGGCACACGGGCAAGCGCTATGATCAAATTTCTTAAAGCAATTGCTGATAATACGAATATGGAAGAAATCCGGAAAAGTGATCTGGATGATATTTTTTCACATATTCAGAGCATTAACTCGATGCGAGATTTTGTTGTTCATCAAGTTAATGGTGGAAAGCAGGAGTTTCGGTTAGAGAATCCAAGTGCGCGTTTGCTTACCGACTCTCGTCGAGTAAGTCGAAAAAAGAATGCAAAGATTTACTATATTGGGTCAGCTACTTTAGTTGCAATGCGAGATGACATTATCGAGTGTTGCTGGCGCCTTCACTCTCATTGGGATCAAATTAATGAACCGTTCAAGCCAGGCGCAGGCGCTCGTGGATTTCGAAATGGATGGAGATTTAAGCCACCCCAACCGGATTTTATTAAAACAGAAGAGTTCGGTAGGCCGGAGTGAGTTTGTGAACTCCAGCAAATTTTTTGTTGTTAATCTGGCAAACCCAGGGTGAGTGGCAGCACTGATTAAACCCGTGCCAACAAATGCACTTCCTCAAGCTGCTCGCCAAGACTAGCTTCGGCAATCTTCAAATCATAAGCGGTTTGCAAATTGAGCCAATATTGCGGTGATTGATCCAGGGCGCGCCCGATCAATAAAGCCAGTTCCGCCGTGACCGGGCGGGTTCCTTTGACAATGTGCGAGATGCGCATTGCTGAAACACCGATGGCGCGGGCGAATTCAGTCTGGGAGATATTCAGTTCCGTTAAGGTTTCGCTCAGATATTCGCCTGGATGAATGGCAAGTAATCCTTGTTGGATCATAATCATTTTCCTTAATGGTAATCTACGATTTCAACGTCAAATGCATCCCCATTTTCAAAGCGGAAACATATGCGCCATTGGTCGTTGATGCGAATACTCCATTGCCCGGTGCGATCCTGTGTTAGTGTTTCAAGCCTATTCGATGGCGGCAAACGTAAATCTTCGATTCGTGTCGCCGCATTCAGTTGCAGCAAACGCATTGCTGCGCGCTTAAAAATTTCCGGTGGAATCCGGCGCGATTTGCCGGTGGAGTAAAATTGCTCGGTTTCCGTGGTGGCAAAGCTTCGAATCATGCGCGAACAGTAAACAGATAGTTTATGTCTGTCAAGCGCACAGATCGAAACTACCCAATCAAACTCAACAGCCGCCGCGTTTCTTTTTCATCCAATTCCAGCCATTGTCCGCGCTTAATTCGCGGCGGCAGATTGATCGGGCCGAAGCGCACGCGCATCAGGCGGCTAACCGTTAAGCCGATGGCTTCGAACATGCGCCGCACTTCACGGTTTTTGCCTTCTTTTAGGATGACGCGGTACCAGTGATTGATGCCTTCACCGCCTTGGTCGGCGAGGTAGGTGAATGCGACTTCGCCATCGTCGAGCGGTACACCGGTGGTGAGTTGTTTCATTTGTTCTTCGGTGAGTTCGCCGAGTATGCGCACAGCATATTCGCGTTCCATTTCAAAACGCGGGTGCATGAGCCGGTTGGCCAACGTGCCGTCATTGGTGAAAATCAGCAGGCCGCTAGTATTGAAATCCAGCCGTCCGATCGCGATCCATTTGGACGAACGCAGATACGGCAGTTTGTCAAAAACGGAAGGGCGGCCTTCCGGGTCGTGCCGGCTGACAATTTCGCCTTCCGGTTTATGATATAGCAGCACTTTGGGTAGTTCTTCCAAATGCACACGAATGACGCGCCGCCCGATGCGAATAATATCGTCCGGACCGGCGCGATCACCAAGTACTGCGGTTTTACCGTTGACGCTGACCTCACCGTTGGCGATCAGCGCTTCCATTTCGCGCCGCGAACCTAATCCTCTTTGCGCCAATAGTTTTTGCAGTTTGAATGTGGTTGGCGGTGCGGCAGCGGGCGCATTTTTTACTGAGTTGTGCTGTGGAACAGGTATTTTTTTCTTTGCCGGTCTGACCGGTTTGTTTACTTTCATGATGGTTGCAATCTAAAAACCAAACCGCTTATCGTATCCGGCAAGCAAACCGGCGTTGGGTGTTGTTAAAAGGGCAGTTTGAATCCCGGTGGTAAGCCCATTCCACTGGTCAAAGCTGACATCTTTTCCTGCGTGGTTGTTTCGACTTTACGGACAGCATCGTTGAAAGCCGCGGCTACCAGATCTTCCAGCATTTCTTTATCGTCGCCGATCAGACTGTTGTCGATGCTGACGCGTTTAACATCATGGCGGCATGTCATTATAACCTTCACCATGCCCGCGCCCGATTGGCCTTCCACTTCGATGCTGGCAAGATTTTCCTGCATTTTGCGCATGTTTTCCTGCATCATTTGCGCTTGCTTCATCATGTTTCCCAGATTACCTCTCATCATTGTCCTCTCCTTTATTTTTCAATGGGTTTAATAGTGGATGTGAGTAATTTCGCATCGAACTGCTCAATCAATTCCCGCACCACCGGATCCGTTTCAATCGCTGCGATGGCTTGCGTCTGTTTTTCTTCTTCTGCGCGTTGCTGCAACGCTACCGGGGTAAGTCCGGTAATACTGCCGGAGGAGAAGCTCAGCGCAACGGGCTTACCGAAATAGGTATCCAGCGCCGCTTGAATTTTATCCTGATATTTCTTTTCCAGAAGATGCTTATGCATATCCGGTACGCATAATTCGATTTTTTCTCCGGATATGGCCTTGGCCTCGCTGTGTTGTGCCAACATTCTCGCCATACCTGTCAGTTTCAGTTGCTGGCTTAGTTGCGGCCAATCGAGGATGGGTGAGGGTATCGCGGCAGGAGCATTGGTTTGTGCTAGCGCTGTTTGCGGTTTAGTTTCCACTTTAGCGGATGGTGCGACACTGGCTGGCGTTACTTGCGATGGTTGCCGGTTTACCGCCAGATCATCCGGCATAAACGTCAGCATGCGCAAGAGGGTCATGGCGAATCCGGCGTATTCATCGGGCGCCAGGCCTAGATCGCTGCGTCCGTGCAATGCGATTTGATAAAACAACTGCACGTCATCGGATGGTAAAGTTTTTGCCAGTGCGAAAATACGCGCGTATTCCGGCGTATCGCCGCTGATCGCTTGCGGCACTGTTTGCGCCAGCGCAATGCGATGCAGCAAAGTAGCCAGATCCTGCAATGCGGTATCGAATGAGAGACATTGTGCCTCCATTTCATCCGTTAGCGACATGAGTTGTACGCCATTTTTCTGCACCAGCGCTTCGAGCAGATCGAATAGATAACTCTGATCGATGATGCCGAGCATGCCGCGCACGCCGATTTCCTCGATGTTACCTTCGCCAAAGGCGATCGCCTGATCCAGCAGACTGAGCGCATCGCGCATGCTGCCCTGTGCGGCGCGGGCGATTAGTTGCAGCGATGCCGCATCGCTGGGAATTTTTTCCTGCGCCAGAATGTTTTTCAGGTGTCCGGCGATTTGTGTTTGTGGAATTTGTTTCAGATTGAATTGCAAACAGCGCGACAAAACTGTGACTGGGATTTTTTGTGGATCGGTGGTTGCCAATACGAATTTGACATGTGCCGGAGGTTCTTCCAGCGTTTTCAGCATGGCGTTGAATGCCGATTTGGACAGCATGTGTACTTCGTCGATGATGTAAATCTTGTAGCGTGCGCCGGTGGGGGCGTACAGCGCGTTTTCCAGCAGTTCGCGCATGTTGTCGACTTGCGTGTTGGACGCCGCGTCCAATTCGATCAGATCGATGAAGCTGCCGCTATCGATTTGCAGGCATGACGCACAAGCGCCGCAGGGTGTGGCAGTTACGCCGGTTTCGCAGTTGAGCGATTTGGCCAGGATACGGGCGATGGTGGTTTTGCCGACGCCGCGCGTACCGGTAAACAAATATGCATGGTGCAGGCGATTTTGTTCAAGTGCATTGGTCAGCGCTCTGACCACATGTTCTTGTCCGGTCAATTCCAAAAAATTTTTCGGGCGCCACTTACGCGCAAGGACTTGTGTTTGAGACACGTTTAGGTTGGAAAAGCGAATTAGACTCTATTAAACCGGTAATCGTACGGAAAGAAAATCCGGTTTGTGTCGGGTGGCGAGCCCGACCCCCGGCACTCGCAATAAATAGTTGTGGCTGCTTCCTTCCGGACCTGACCAGGTTGGCTATCTTGCAATGCGGGGAGGCCCGCCATAAAACTTAGCAAAAGTTGCGGCAGTATACCAGCAGAT
>JBDHRU010000092.1:0-9355 GCA_039807765.1 Nitrosomonas sp.
GCCTAAAGGCATCAATTTTAGCTTGCAAATAAAGTCCAAGGCGGCCGGAAAATGCATAAAAGAATCCCACGTAAAGAATCATGGCCAGATGGATCGGCAAGAGAATAAAAATTAACGGACCGGGCATATTCTTGATAAATGTCCAAGTTAAGTTACGATGCCCGTGATAAACAGAAAAATCGCTCGAGCTTCCCGTGATACCGGAACCGACGTGATGGACTTTGGCGCTGGGTAACAACAGGCTTTTACCACCGATAAGTCGCAGACGAAAACCAAGATCGACATCTTCGGAATAAGCGAAATAAGATTCATCGAAGCCGCCCAATCGGCGGTATGTTTCGGTGCGGTATATTGCAGCGGCTGCGCAGGCTGAAAAAACTTCGATCGGATGTTTTGGGGCGATATCGCAAGGATATCCATGACCAGTGCGCCAATGTAGTCCGGATATATGGTAAGTATCGCCCAGCCCATCCAGGTGTGATGGTTTATTGGCGTCAATCAGCGCACAGGCGAAGCAATCGATATCCGGGGTCTGATTGATATTTTTTACAATTACTTCCAGGCATTCCGGTTCAGGATAAGCATCAGGGTTCAGAAAAAAAATCCAATTACTTTGAATATAATCCGCTACGGCAAGGTTATTTGCAGCTGCGAAGCCGATATTTTTGTTCAGATGAACAAGGTGGCATGGGAAGTTTGTTTTCTCGGCCGCTTGCCAAGAATTGTCCATGCTGTGATTGTCTATGACAATGACTTCAAAATTTGAGTAAGTTTGCTCTGCTAATGCTGACAAGGCTTTGGACAGCATATCTCCAGAATTGTAGTTGACAACGATAATAGAAATAAAAGGGTTTTGCGCGAGCGTCATCAGTTTTGCAGATCATGATTAAGCATGATTTGCTCACGCATTGATTGCTTGATTGGCTGTATTTTCGAAATTCTGGCCATCATGCAGAATATTACGCAGTTGGCGTTCGGCAACAGAAAATGAAAAATGTTGCTCGATATTGACTTTTCCGGAATTGGATAAATTTGTCCATAATTGTTCGTCATCGTATGCGCGGACAATTTGTCTGGCGAAGTCTTCCGGAGTGTCTGCAATCAGGATGTCTTTGTCGTGTGTGAAATTCATTCCTTCGGCAGCAACCGTGGTTGCAATCACCGGTACACCGTAAGTCATGCTGGTGTTGATTTTGCCTTTTACACCCGCACCATAGCGAATGGGGGCGATAGATAGTCTGATACGATCAAAGACCGGTTTTATGTCTGGCATAAAGCCTTTAATGATGATATGCGAAGAAGCGCGGGCAGCAATTTTTGGGGGAATATGGGAGCCGATGATCAAAAGTTTTAAATCCGTTTTTAATGAATGGAGTATCGGGAAAATTTCGTCAATAAAAAATTCTATGGCATCGACATTAGGCAGGTGTTCAAAGCCGCCGATAAACAGAATATCTTTTCTTTCTTGATATCCGAAAACAGTCTCCTGGTTTTGGTGAATGTTCGATAATAGCGCTACCGGAACATCAGGGGCTTCCTGTTTAAATAATTCAATTTCTACCGGACTGACTAATAATGTTTTATCCGCTTTGCGCGCAGTGCTTAATTCCTGCAGTTTTAGCATTTCAGCTGCAGCCAATTGCTGTTTGTCCTGGTTGATCATAGCCTGCCGCTGTTCGCGCAAAAAATGAAGATCCACGGTATCGAATAGGATCATTGCATGAGTGCAGTATTTTTTTGCGGCATCTATAAATTGCTCGGCAACATTCACCCGACTAAGTAATACAACATCATACAGATGCCCATGTGCCATCAAATGTGAATGAATCGATTCCAGATAAGGCAAATAGAAGCATTCGATACCGATCGATTGCATTTTTTGCGTGTAAACCGGATGATACTCAAGAGTTTTTGCAATAAAACTGACTTTGTATCCTAATTTTTTGAAAATATGCAATAAGTTGAACATGCGTAATGAGCCGGAGTTATTGTCGGGCATTAGAACCAGATCATCAAGGACAAGCACACGCTTATTGATGTCACGTTCTTTCTCAAGGTAGGGCATGTCGCCGTTGTTCCGGTGCGATTGTAGTGTTTCATGCCAGCGCCGATAAAACTTCTCATGATTGATAGCCTGATAACGCTTGGTGCCTTGTGTAACATCCGTTCCGGAAGATACGCCTTCAAAATGAATGACGGTGGCGGCAGGCTGGTAGTACACTTTTTTTCCGGTCTTCCTGACACGAAAAGCGAGATCGGTGTCTTCATAATAAGCGGGGGTATAGTAGTCATCCAATAGTCCGAGATCGATAAAATCTTGCCGTTTAATCATTAAACAAGCTCCCGAACAATAATCAACCGCTCTGCAGTAGGAATACTCCGGCTTGCCTGGATCATCGTAGCGCCCATAATTCCAGGCTGTGGCATCCCGCCACACGATACCCCCGGCTTCTTGCAGCTTGCCATCGGGATAAATCAGTTTGACTCCCACCAATCCGGCATCTGGAAAGTCTAGGAATGTTTTTGTTAAGGCATTCAACCAGTCGTGAGTGACAATGGTATCGTTGTTTAGCAGTACGATAAAACGCCCTTTTGCGGCGTTAACTCCGGCATTGCAAGAATAGATGAACCCCTTGTTCTCTATATTGTGGATGACTGTAATTCCTTTGATATTATTGAGCATACTGGAGGTTTCATCGGTTGATGCATCATCCACGACAATCACTTCATAGGTACTTTCTGCACTGTTTTCATAAATCGATTTAAGGCAGGTGAAAGTGTACAAATGTTTGTTGTGAATCGGGATGATAATAGAAATATCCGGATGGACCGTCTCTGGAAAACTAAGCGGGTGATAGCGGGTTGCAGTTGAATAATGATTTTTTTGTGGAAGGGCTTTCTGAGGGGTGGAAAAGCACTTTTTGTAGATTCGTGTGAGTAATGCACTTAATCCTTGGGTTTTTAGAATGCTTATTGCGACTGGAAAGTATTTAAATAGTTTGGTCACTTGCAGGCTTTCTTATGTGTGTTTTGTGGAACGACGATTGACCGGTATTTTATATCGTATGGCGATCGTTTGTTAATGTACAAGACCGTGACCGTAATAATAATCGTCCAGTACTAATGCGCGCAGCAGATTAGTTTCAGATTCGGAAGGGTTTTTAATAAACTGTAAGAAAAGATCCTCTGCAATCTCTCCGGGTACTTCAAAATCATTTAATAAGTTATCTCTTAGGTTGATTGATTGATTAACAAAATCCAGGATGCCTCGCCGGATTTCCGCGCGTGTTGCCACGGTTTGACGTTCTTCATTCGATTGCTTGCGGAATTCAGGCATTATATCAATTGAATTGGCTCTTCTATAGCACACTACTTGCGCGTCATCGGCACTTAAAAATTTTTCAATAGTAAAGCTTTTTCTATATATGATCGGTTCGGTAGCACTCGGTTTTGCATAATGACAATAATAGCCCTGTACAATTACTTGATGTTCCAAGGCAACCTGTTCTGCAGAGTCAAGTGTCATTAAATAATAGCCGTGTATTTTTTGTTCCAAAAGTTGATTGAGGCGTTTTTGTGTTGTTGCTGCATAACCGATGTCGACAATGGCGGCAGCCGAGTCTTTATTTAATCCAAGATTATGCAAATAGGTTATTAATCCGGGACGTTCTTGTTCAGCCTGATTCAGGATTCGTTCTTCGAGTTCTTGCAAGAGTGGTTTCAGATGATCGATATTTTCTTCTTCAACCGTAACCAATTTTTTCATTGGCCATATTTTGCGACGCGCCAATTCTTCACATTCTTCGTCTGATAGGCTTAATCCATACCGCTCAAAAATAAAATCCGGCATTGGATTGGGCGCATAGTGAGTACATGCGATTTTGAAAATATCATCCAAATTCGAAATCATCGGTACCGTGATTGCGCGGCGTGAGAGCACCAGATATTCGGATGCAACAGCATCAGTCTTACCGGATACCCACAAATCGTAAACCCTTTTGAGTATTTGACCTTCACGTGCGAGGAAATATAACCGTTTCATGCCATCGGTTGCCGCCTTTTTAACTAACCATTGCACGAAAGAGAGTATCAAGGGACCCGCGATGGTGAATCCAATCGCCCAAGGTGAGGCGGGAACAAAGTCGGTCGGATCGAAGCGTGGATAGAACAAGGGGTGAAAGTTGCCTTGTACGATGATTCCGAGTGCAAGCTGCTTATTTAAGTCGTCCCGGGTATCCCGACTGAGCGTTCGTTCGATAATCGGTTCAAAACGCGGAGTTGCCCGTGCAAGTTCGACAGGGCGCATGATATGTAGGGTTCTAAATCCCATATCGACTGGTATTTGTATATCAGAATGTTCGTTATCACCGATGACCATGATTTCATGGGGTGATACATTTTCATCCACCAGGAGCTGACGATAAAAATTACCGGTATCCTTTCTCAATCTATTGTCAGAAGATAAGTAGAACTTATGCCATCCATTGATTCCATAACGCGTCAGCATGGTTTCAATGACAGATCTGGGCAGATACATGTCGCTGGCAAGAACAACGCATTTACCGAGACTGATAGCGAGTTTAAATAAGGTAATTGCTTCGGGGCGAGGTGATACGATTGCCAGCTCGATGGTTTTCTCAAGCTCGCAGATTTGTTTGACAACATCTGCTGATAGACCGGACAAGGCCGCGAATTGTTTGAAAATGGCATCCAAGCCGACATCGTATCCTGCGATCCGGCGCGCCTCGTTTTCCGCCATAGCGCGGAATTCAAGATAAAGCTGACCTGTTTTACCACCGATGCGCCGGGCGACGATTTGCTTGATACTTTCAGGATCCAATAGCGGGCGTGTTATCAATGTATCGAATATATCGAATACTACTATGCGTATGGCAGGGTTTCTGAGTTGAATATGGATATTTTCCGGCTTGTGCAGCAGGTATTGGTCAATGCGCCAGCGCGACCAATTATTGGATTGCTTATCCCGGAGAATAACCGCATTGTGGCCGGATTTCCGGGTAACCAGGACAAATAAGCGTTCAATGCAATGTGCCAGTGTTGCATCGGTTTGTCCGGCTTCTTCGAGAAAATCTTCGATTCTAAAATGAGCTTTGAATAAAGGTTGTAATGCTTTGGATTGCGCCCAGAACATCGATCCGGCCGGGAAGTCGAAATAGCCTATTGGAAAATCGGCGATGCCCAGTTTTTTACACAAAATATACCCGTTGGTTTTATTGGAGAGCCAAGTATTTGCCCAATAGGGTAGAACGGATGAATTATGAGGATAAATAAAACCAACATTTTTATCACCGGTTAACAGTGAAAAGATTTTTTGGATCTGTAATGGATTGCCCAATAAATGGGTCAATAAATATTCGCGCCAGCCATCGGCTGCGCCATTGGTATACAACGATTTTTTACTATGAATATGCGCAATATAATCATATTCTTGTAATGCTGCGCCAAAAGTACAAAGCATCGGTGCAATATCGCGTCCGCGGTTGGGCACGATAGTGATGGTTAATTGCCCTAGATGCGGCAAATGAGAAAAAGCATGCTGGCATATTTGGCTTGCTGCCTCATCGGGCGTTGAGACAAACAAATCATAGGGAAAAGGCATATTACCCAGATAGCTTGCAAATTCCGCGGCCAGATCGGCATAGAAAATATGTACGTGGATTGCAATGCGTCCGGCTGGTGGTGTCGTTAACGGAGCAATCGTGGAGAGATCCACCATTCCTGCCAAGAAACCATAGGAATCTACAATCCTGGGAGTTGAATGACC
Organism: Nitrosomonas sp.; assembly: GCA_039807765.1. Lineage (GTDB taxonomy): Bacteria > Pseudomonadota > Gammaproteobacteria > Burkholderiales > Nitrosomonadaceae > Nitrosomonas. The sequence continues at coordinate 5,786 of JBDHRU010000092.1, forward strand.
GGTCTTGCCCGCACGCCATATCTCATAGTGCGTCATCCCGGAGAACAACGGTCCGGCGATTCGGTAAGCGATATTCAATACATGTTGACGCCATCGCAACGGAAATCGCCAGTAGATGGTTTTGAGTAAAGGGAAAATTCTGCGGTGCAACCTATCCCAAGCCGCGCTATGCTGTCTGCGGATGATTCGACTAAGGAATCGCAAAGGGGCTGTGATTTTCCATGAAGTTGAGTGGAATATGTCATGAACTGTTTCTTGTGAATCATGGATTTTCTTTTGTAAATCACTAATTATTTTTTGCAAGGATTGTTCACGTTGAGCACTTGCAATTGCAGCTTGTGTCAGTTGACTGTGTAGCGAAGCAAGCGAATGTTCATTAGCAGCCAACTGGCTGTGAAGACTGGATATCAAATCTTCGCGGTATTGAATCAAATCCTCCAGTTGCTCACCGGTCAGGAGTGTTTTCCATTTATCGTAAACTCGACTTCTCGATTCCTTTATAAAAGCTTCATCCTGCTTAAGTCCTAAGCCCGAGTGTCCATGATTGCGGTAAATGGCGGTAATTTTATCGATATGCAATATCTCGCTGTGTTGACTTAGCTGAATCCAGAAATCCCAATCTTCAAAAACTTTCAGATTTTCATCAAAACCACAATGATCTTGAGTGACTAATGAGTGTTCAAATAACAGGGCGTGGATTGGAATAAAGTTTCTTCCCCAAAGCCGGCGCTGATCGTAGGGTTCGTTAAGTGCAGCGGCGTTCTGAAGTTGCCCATCCACGTAATGCTCAACGCGCACGCCGGAGTACGCGCATCGAATGCTGGGGTGATTTTGTAGAGCAGTAACTAGATTGGTAATGTGCTCCGGATAAAATAAATCATCGTCATCAAGGAAAATGCAGTACTCACCTCTGGCAGAATCCAGGCCGAAGTTTGCCGCAAGGCTGCGCTTCAATTGTTGCCCAGTGCTGAATATTCGTAACGGAAATCTCCCGCACCAGTGATCAGTTTCTCGGTGACCTCCTCCTTTGGCGTCTACTACTACCACTTCGATATTCGGATAAGTCTGCAAAGCCACGGAATCTAATGCATCCGATAACGTGGGGCGATCCATACTCCGAATAATGACGCTGACCAGCGGCAGATCGCTGCTATCCAGCGGAAGTCCAAGTAATTTTTGGCGAGTATGCTCGGATTGATAGAGTTTAAGCGGATCATTTGCTAAATCTTCTGCGGAAAGAAGAATGTAAGCCTCTGCCGCTCTGACATCGATTGGCAGCGTATAGGTCCGGTAGCGATTCAATGATGCAATATGCTGATCGTAATGCTGTCTCGTATTTTGTGAAATAAAGCACGCCATTGCGGCTGCCTTACGTGTAACCAAATCGCTGATATCAAGTAACTGATTGGGAGGTAGCGGGATGCCCACTTCGTACAATGCAATTTTTATCGCAGTATTACTGTCGATGCGTCTGATGGCCTCAATCGCAGCCATTCCTAATGCCCGATGATCCGGGTGCATTTCGAAAACCGATGGAACATAGACCAGATCCGCACCGGCATCATGGATGGCAGTTAAAATTTCCTGAATCAGTTTTTCGCCATAGCAGACTTGCCGATCCTTGTATTGCCAGAAAATGGGCATGCCATAGCCGAGGATGTGGGCTGCGGCGATGCTTTCATTCTGGCGCTGCCGGGTGTACTCAGTTACATTCTCTTCGCTTACACCATGCGCGCCATCGGATACTACAATGACGCGAACAGGAATACCTTGTTCGACGTGACGCATAATGGCGCCGCCACAACCGAATACCTCATCATCGGGATGAGGGGCGAATACTAATACGCAATTACCAGGAATTTGTTTGATAGCCTGATAGGGAATAAGTGAATTTTCCAATAATTTTCCGCTAATGTAAGACAGTTATTGCTAATGGATTTATGTTGAATGTCCTTGCCACTGCCAATAATATATTAGATCTGGCCTGGGAGCCGGGTTGGACAGTCTTGCAAAATAAGTATTCTCACGAAATCGCTTGAATAGGGCTGTATCAATCTCAGCCACGGAACCGCTGCCGAAATGGCCGATAGCGGGTATAAATTGCGGTGTCGTGCCTAATTCTAAAAGCCATGCTTCCCTAAGTTCCTGTGGGACAGGGAAGATCAATTTTTCATTATCAAATGTTAAAGGCAGTATCTTGGGTGCTTTAACAGGTGGAAGTCGTTTATTTAACCAATTGGCAAATTGAAAGTATGTATTTCTCCGGAGATGTTTCTTTTGATAGGCTAGCCATCCTTGCTCGATGAGTTGGTCCTTGGCGGGTGAATGTTCGTAGAAATGCAGGCAACCTGCCATCGGATCGATATATAGGCTGTAACCGGCCTTTTTCAATCGTTGCATGAGGTCGGTATCTTCCCAGTACATAAAAAAACGCGCATCAAATAAGCCGCCACATTTGAGTATTGCTTCCCGGCGTATTAACACATGTCCGCCAGATAGTGCTTCAACAGGTATGGGTGTAGTGCAGGTCCAGGCTTGTAATGCTTTTTTCCGGAAATCGAATGATTGATACTGGGAAAATTTGGGATGCAGCCGCGAGATGGCTTGTTTATAGAAACTGTTGATGGATGGGAATGTGCTGGGCGGCATCAGGAATTGACAATCACTATCCCAGTATACTCGCGGTCCTATGGCGCCTGCATCGGGCAGTTTTTTTAAACTCTCTGCAAGCCTTGATAGAGCAGAGGGTAGTAATTGCGCATCCGGATTCAGCAGCAGTATAAATTCACCACTCGAACGGGCAAAAGCCTGATTATTTGCTTTGGAGAAACCAACATTTTCATTGTTCTGGATATAAGTGACTGCTTGTGGTAACTGTGCTTCAAGTAAAATTTCTTCACTGACTGATTGACTGTTGTTTACGACAATAACCTCAAGTTGATCTGAGAGTTGTTGATTAAATACTGATGCGACAGCACTAAGTAATTGATCAGAAGACTGATAATTAACAAGAATAACCGAAATCATGAAAGTTGTTTTGTCTGTTTTTGTTAAGGGTGAGAGTCTTTCTACATACAAGCTCAGAGCTTAAAGGCGGAATGGCTTTCCCATAAATCAGCTCTACTTTCGTGCAACTTTCTTGCCGAGTTTTAATATATACAAGTGGCGGATAGCATATTACCTGAAGTCAGTATCGCCCCCTATTAGCCAGCAACGAGACTGTAATAGATTGGCCATTTCCGCGAGGTCTGGAGTGGCAATATGAATGCCGGTGATCTCGTTTTGCATTTCCGGTTTAGGTAAATAAGAAAGTACATTAGGCGTTAACCAGCAGAATATACGAGATCGATTTATTTGGGCAGTGTAATTTTGCGCTGCTTTTAACAACCAGCCCAGATTTTCTGGAGGTCCTAGTAAGTCTATTAATTCCACGCCTTGATCTGCACCATGGTCACGTAGTATTACGATACCAATTATTTTTTTACACCATTTCCAAGATACAACTTTTGCAATATAACCATGAGTGGGATGCTGTAGATAACGCCATATAAAAAATTGCGCATCCTTTTG
>JBDHRU010000093.1:0-9353 GCA_039807765.1 Nitrosomonas sp.
CCATGACCGTGCGAGCGCTGGTTGACCAGCATGCCGTCGACGGTAATCCGTAAGTCCGTGCCATGATCGAGATTGAAGCCGCGCAAGAAATACTGGTTGGCTTTGCCTTCGCCGCTATGCTGAGTCACAATCAGACCCGGTACAGTTTCTAGCAACTCACCGGGACGGTAAACGGTGCGCAGATCGAGTTGCTGCTTGAGTACAGTGCCTTCACTGGCGGAATCGGCGCTGCCGATCAGTTCCCGTGAATTGGCGCGCACTGTCATTTCCTTCAGTGTCGGCATGCCGGCGGCACCGACTAATACCGGCGGGCAGATCAATGAAAGCAGTATGCAGCTTACGAACGTCCGCTGCGGCGATGCGACGAACTGGGCTGTTTCTTTCACGTTTATTCTTTCCGGATTCACGCGTTTTTATTCAGTGCATGGTAAATCCAGCAGCTGCCGCTTGTATTTTTACTCAGGGAAACGCGATTAATTGACTACACGAGCGAATCACTTCGCTGCGCGGTACTCGCTCCCTCGTCTATCGTGTTGATAGGTCTCAGTTGCTGCGTTCCATGCGCCTCGTGCTTCATCTCGTCCGCCGAATTAATCAGCGTTTCCTTAGCACTCAATAAAATTTTTATGCTACAAACAGGCTATTGCTGACAGCATGTTATGCTAAATTAATTTTTTTTCATACGCTATCGAAATCAACATGGGGAGGCATCAGTGATAAAAATAACCATAAACAGTGCGGCAGCGTTTTCTTTATTTATATTGACGTTTTTTTTTCACCACTCGCTGCTTGCCTCGGATAATCGCGAAAAGCCGAATGTCGTGACGACGGTTTCCCCGATTACCAACATGGTGCGGAATATCGGCGGAGTGCATATCAGGGTTACCGGAATCGTTCCCGATGGTGTCGATTCGCATACCTTCGAGCCCATTCCTTCCGACATAAAAACGCTGCAAGCGGCGGACCTGATCGTCATGAACGGTCTCGATCTGGAATTACCCACGTTAAAACTGGCGCAAAAAGTCAAGAAGGCGGCAACACCAATTCTGCAATTGGGAAACCGTACACTGAAAGAAGAAGACTGGCAGTATGATTTCAGTTTTCCACGCGAACACGGCCACCCTAATCCGCATCTGTGGCTCGATATCGAATTAACGATGCGGTATGCGGAAATTATCCGCAAAGAGCTTAGCGCTTTGGATCCGGCCAATAGGACGGCTTATCAGGCGAATGCGGCAACCTATCTCGGTAAGCTACAAAAATTGGATCAAGCGATTTTTGCCTGTGTCGAGACTATTCCCGAAAAGAATCGTAAGCTGATCACTTATCACGATTCTTTTGCGTATTTTGCGCTGCGCTATGGCATGACCGTGATTGCAGTCGTGCAGCCTGCCGATTTCTCCGAGCCGGGGCCGCAGGAAGTGATGAATATCATTAAGCAAATCAAAAAAACCGGCGTGCCCGCGATTTTCGGTTCGGAAGTTTTTCCCAGTAAAGTGATGGAGCAAATCGCGCGCGAAGCGAACGTCAAATTCGTCGATCAACTTTCCGACGACGAATTGCCTGCGCCGCCGCATCATTCTTTCATCGGCATGATGGCCGGAAATGTGGCGATCATGGCGGAAGCGCTGGGCGGCAATCCGGATTGCATGGCGAAGGTCGATACCGGCAATATCGGGTTTTAGCATGCCATCCAATCCTGCGGTCAAACTGAGCGAAGTTACCGCCGGTTACGAACGGAATATCCTCTTCGCTGGTCTTTCACTGGAAATCGGCGCCGGCCGGTTTACCGGCATCGTAGGGCCGACCGCCTGCGGCAAAACCACGCTGCTCAAAGTCATACTCGGCGTGCATCCGGTGATTGCGGGCAGTATCCGGTTGCACGATGCGCCGGCCGGGCGGTTAAGACCGAACGCGGTCGGTTATGTGCCGCAGCTTGGCGGCACCGACGGGCATTTTCCGGCGACCGTTGAAGAAGTCATCACCATGGGGCTTTATACCAACGGGCGCATCTGGCCTTGGCTGAGTAAAAAGGAGCGCGGTAGGATTCAAGCGATTGCGCACCGGCTGGGCATTTTGGATTGCTTGCGGCATCCTGTTGGCAATTTGTCGGGTGGTCAGCGGCAACGCGCATTTCTGGCGCGCGCCTTGATCAACAACCCTAAACTCCTGATACTCGACGAACCTACCTCGGGGGTCGATATCAGAACGCAGCACGAAATATTGCACTTGCTGAATGATATCAATGCCGAAGGCATTACCATTGTATTGACTACGCACGATCTGAACGCCGTGGCGTCGCATTTGCCGTGGGTGATTTGTTTCAATCGCGGCGTGGTCGCGCAAGGACGCCCCCATGAGATTTTCACCAACGAGATTTTGACGCGGACATACGGCGGCGACATTGTCATCGTCAAGCATCAAGGGCATCTGTTGATCGCCAACAGCACGCCGCTCAACTTCGCCGATGACAGCAAATGGTAGAGTACATTCTCGAACCGTTCGACTATGATTTTTTCCGCCGCGGCTTGCTGGCCGCGCTCATGGTCGGCGCGCTGGGCGGCTTGACCGGTGTCTATGTGGTGCTGCGCGGCATGAGTTATATCGGTCATGGATTGTCTCACGCAGTGATCGGTGGCGCGGTTATCGGGTTTACACTGAATCTGGATTTTTATGCCGGTGCTTGCGCATTAGGCGTATTCGCTGCGCTCACCATCAATAAAATCACCCAAAACAGCAAGATCAAGCCGGATGCCGCTATCGGCATTGTGACAACCGCCATTTTTGCGTTAGGCGTGGCGATCATCAGCAAACTTCGAAATTTCAAGCAAAATTTCGAAGCCGCCTTGTTCGGCAATATTCTTGGCATTACCGAACAGGATTTAATGATCATCGCGCTTGTCACATGCATCACGATGGTTGCGATGTTTTTTACCTACCGGATACTGCTTTTTTCCACTTTTGATCAGGAGGCCGCGCGCATCTCCGGCATTAATACCGGCTTGGCGCAATTGTTGTTTTCACTACTGCTCACGCTGGTCATTATCGTTTCCCTCAACGTGACGGGCGTCACCATGGTGGCCGCGACGCTGATCGCGCCTGCGATGACAGCGCGGATGCTGACGGACAGTTTTAGTAAAATGGTGATTTATTCAGCGCTCATCGGCGCCATAACCGGTGTCGCCGGTCTGTATTTAAGCTATATTTTTAACGTTGCGTCCGGCGCAACCATAGTTCTGTTCAGCGCGCTGTTGTTCAGTTTATCTTTGCTGGTGAAACCGCTACGCAGTCGTTTCTCAGAGCTTCCTTAGCCGGAACGGAAGATTGCGGATACAGGGATTCTCTCTGCGGTTATAATTTTCCATTCAATTTTTAACGGAATTCTGATTGCCCATGAAAACATCTTTAACTATGCGAAAGTATGCACGATCCAACAGCGGGTTTTTCCCGGTTTTAATTTTCTTGGTCGCAGTGAACGCCGATGCCGCCGGTTTCATCACCGATGAGCAGCAACTTTCCGTCAAGGAAAAACGCGCCGGTGAAGCGTACTACCGGGCGGATTCGAAATGGATGATCTATCAGGCGGAAGTGGTGGATGACAATCCGTTTTACCAGATTTTTTTGAAGAATATCGAATCCGGTGCGGTGACACAGGTGTCGCCGGGCGCTGGCAAGACGACCTGCGCGTGGGTGCACCCGTCGCAGGAGAAAGTGCTGTTTTCCTCGACGCATGACGATAAGGAAGCCAAAGCCAAAATGGCGGCCGAGATCGAGCGCCGCAAAGCGGGTGAACAGAAATCGTATGCATGGGATTACGATGAATACTACGATATTTACGAAACCGATTTCAGCGGCGGTCATATCAGGAATCTGACCAACACCTTAGGCTACGATGCCGAGGCGTCGTGGTCTCCGGATGGCAAATTGATCGCGTTTGCTTCCAACCGGCGTGCCTATAGCGGTGAATTATCTGAGGAAGAACAAGCGCTGTTCAAAGCCAACCCGGCGTCGATGATCGATATTTACATCATGGACGCGGACGGTTCCAACGTCAAACGCTTGACGCAAACGAAAAGCTACGACGGTGGTCCGTTTTTCAGTCCCGATGGTAAACGCATCGTCTGGCGCAGATTCTCGGAAAACGGCCGGGAAGCGGAAATTTTCACGATGAATATCGACGGCAGCGATCAAAAACAAATCACTCGCCTGAATGTGATGTCATGGGCGCCTTTCTACCATCCTTCCGGCAAATACATCATTTTCGCCACCAATGTGCACGGCCATCGTAATTTTGAACTGTACATCGTTGATGTCGACGGGCAAAAAGAACCGGTGCGTGTGACCGACAAAGACGGTTTCGACGGTTTGCCGGTCTTCACGCCGGACGGTAACTACATCACGTGGACTAGCGACCGCACACCTGGCAAGAAGGGATTGTTATTCCACGGTAAGTGGAATCATCAGAAAGCGTTGGAAAGTCTTTCGTTGAAATAAGTCAATTTTTCGCCGGGAAAGATAGCAAGGACCGGTCAAGGCGGAATCAGGTGAAGCGCACAGTTAACCGCTATTTATCAGAGCTCAATCCAGTTTTCCCCGGTTGTGAGCTACACCGGGGGATGAATAAATCGTATCTGCGGCAAAATGCCGCGCGGCATTTTGCCGCATTCCCAACTCCGTTTGTTTAATTTAAATTCCACGAGAAAATTGATTGCTGCGAATGATTCTAGCGCGGCTGGCGTGTAACGGCACTCGAGACTACCGCTGCTGGGCTCGATACAGTTTGGTTTCCGGTCGATTGAGTCGCGATTTGAGGCAATCAATCGTAATGCTTAAAAATGTGGAGCATCTTATCTTCTAAGGAAATGCTGATTAATTGACTATACGAGCGAATCACTTCGTTGCGCGGTACTCGCTTCCTCGCCCGCTTTCACTTTGCCTGGCCATCGCTCGCTACCTTTTTCAGAGCTTCCCTAATTTTTCTGGCGGTTGAGTAATCGTTAATCGATTTGTTCTCCGGATTTGTACTGTGTTTTAGTTATCTCGCGTAATTTTTGTGCAATTAATTTTTTGCCGTCAATGGTTTTTTCGTTGATGCAAGGGAGTTCCTTTATCTTGAAAAGTTAATATAACCTATTGTAACTGCGACAATTTACCGCATTGACCGAGTGTTTCGGCTGATCAATACTACTGATTCGTTGGCCAACGTTGAATAGCGGAGAATATTTTCTCTCTTATTAACAATTGAAAACTTATAGGGTCGCTTTATGAAAGAAAAAGCAATAAGAAACACACTGAAATATGCATTATTGTTCGCCGGTATGACATCGTTGCCTGCGATAGCGCATATTGGTTATGGCGGCCGCGATTTCGGATCTTTTTCTGGAGTTGCCGGAGAATCTCAAACCCGCTCAAGTCAATCGGTTACCGGTAACTTTGGCTGGATTGACGGCACCGATGCGGACTGGGGTGATTCTCACAAATTGCGGGCATACCGGTTCCATCTGGATAATGACGCCGATGTGAAAATTTCGTTCCATGATCAAACATTTGGTACGTCACTGGGTGGAATTAACCCCGGTTTCTCGCTTTATGGCGGATTGGCGCATCTGACGCCGTTCAAAGCGGATTATGATTCCGCGGCAGGTTCCGTCGTCATTCGTGATACCGTGGGTGGTGTTGGCTTGACGGAAGGCTCGTTCCGTGCCTTGACCAGTTGGAGTATGACAAACGATGATAATGATCCAGCCAGCGTTTTTACTTATATCGGTTCTGCTTATGACGGCAGCGTGAATTATGGTGCGGGTGTCATCCCCGGTGGTGACGGTTTGGCCGATCATCAGGTTGCCAAAGTCTTTCATTTGACAGCGGGTGATTATTCGATATTTGTCGGTGGCACCGATTACGCTAGCCAAGATATCCTGCCATTACCTTCATATGGTGTAGAGGGTATGGTGTCGGTGGTGCCGGAACCGGAAACTTATGCGATGTTTCTTGCTGGCCTTGGTTTATTGGGCGCCAGTATGAGGCGCCGCCGTATCGGTTGATAGTACCTTCGTTTCTAAGGAAGCTCTGAAGAACGGCTGCGCTGGCTCAAGCTGCGTTGAAATCAAGTTCAAAATGCGCACGCAATATAGCGCTTTTTCAGAGCTTCCCTAATAGCCAATTCCCGGCCACTCGTACTTTAAAACCCAGTATCAGGCTACTTCTACCTCCTAAGCTTGATACTGGGTTTTTATCATGATTTATCTATGAAAAATAATATCCTTGCACTCGCGGCAATAGCATTATCCGAAGGAGATATATTATAAAAATGGAAAACTACAATCTGAATTCAAAAAGGATTATGGCTGTGTTGATACTATGGTATGGCGTCAGTTGTAATGCTTTGGGTCATAACGGTATCGATGATGGCGACGACCCGGTCACGGCGGTTCCTGGATTACCGGAGTGCCAAGTACTATCGGCCGCGCGGTTGTTTGATGGCATCAATTTTCCGCAAGACAACATGGCGGTATTGATCGAAGGCGATAAAATCAAGCAAGTAGGTGCTTTAACCGAGCTCAGCGGATCCTGCGCCAATCAGATCAATTTGGGCGATGCGACCATTTTGCCTGGATTCATCGAATCGCATGCGCATATTACATTTCAAAATGTTGATAAAAGAATTGTGTTGGAGCATGGCATAACAACCGTACAAGATACCGGCGGGCCTTTGCTTGCCGAAGAAGGCGGAGAAGGAAAGTTACGCCTATTGAGCGCTGGTCCTATTATTCAAGCGGCTGGCGGTTATCCCACCAATATTTTCGGTGGCGGTGATGGTGGCTATGACAAGATTGGCATTCAAGTTGCATCAGCGGCTGAGGCCGAAAAAGTCGTTACTAATTTAGTTTCCGGCGGTGCTACCGCAATCAAGGTGGCGCTGGAATCCGGTGGTGAAACGGGGGCGTCATGGATGCAGCCGCATGATGGTCCAGTACCAGCGACTCCTTGGCCGATCCTATCGCAGGATATAGTCAATGCGATCGTAGCTAAAGCGCATGCACTTGGAAAGCGTGTTATTGCGCATGCCGGTGAGGATACTGGATTTGAAAGGGCGCTGAATGCGGACGTGGATGAGTTCGCGCATATTCCATGCGCCGAAATCAGTGAAAGCTTGTTGCAGCGCGCGGTGGATCAGAAGGTTACTTTCGTAACGACTATCGATACGCTGGCATCTTGTGTGAATACTGCTACTGGTAAGGGTATTCATTCCAATACCATGAGTTTGGCGAGCAAAGGAGCGAAATTTATTTATGGTTCCGAAATTGGCCATGATAATGTGCCCTGGGGAATTAACGGAGAAGAATTACATATGATTTTGCATTTAACCAGCGGGGATTCTATCGATTTCACCGACGTGGTCAATGTCATCAAAGCCGCAACATCAAAAGCGGGTGAACATCTGGGGTTGGCGCCATTAGGCACGCTGACGCCAGGCGCGCCCGCCGATGTGATTGCGGTGAAGGGCAATCCTTTTCAGAAATTCAAGCTTCTGGAGTACCCGCAATTGGTGATTTCCGGCGGACGCACGATCGTCAATAAATTTATCAATCAATCGTCAGTCGCTACTATTGAATGCTTTCTTACTTGGGCGGAAGGAAAATATCCGGAGTTGTTATCGCCAGCCGGTGCCGCAACGGTAGCTTCCGGCCTTTACAGTTATCGCTATTATCCAAAAACACAGATTTATGTGGGTATTGCTTCGGCGGATAATCATGTTTATCTCATGAAGCAAGCCGACGGATTATTTCAGGACGAGGGGCCGTTGGCGAATTGGCTGCCGGTTTCGGGATGCCAGTAAAGTACAATTTTTTTGCGCTGGATGCCAAATAATTAACTGCTAAGGAAACGCTGATTAATTCAGCGGACGAGATGAAGCACGAGGTGTATGGAATGTAGTAACCGGGACCTCTCAATAAAATAGGCGAGGGCGCGAGTACCGCGCAACGAAGTGATTCACTCGTATCGTCAATTAATCAGCGTTTCCCTGACGCTTCAAACTCAAATGCCTCCGGGGATTGCACTCATCCCCAAACCTTGATATACCGATAGAAACACAACTTAGCTGCAGATTTGCCCGGTTTATCAAATGACAAACAACTCTTTATTCAATACATGCGATGCATTGGACGTGCTGAACTGCACGCAGTGCCGGCGCTTGGCCGGTTTTCTGCAAACGGTGAAGGCGCGCTACCCGGATTATCACGCGCGTCCCGTCAATGCATTCGGCGATGCAGACGCTAAGCTGCTGATCGTCGGCCTGGCGCCCGGCATGCATGGCGCCAACCGTACTGGACGACCATTTACCGGCGATTATGCCGGGATTTTGCTGTATCAGACATTGCACAAGTACGGCTTTGCCACTCGGTCTGAATCAGTCTCCGCTGATGACGAGTTGCAATTGACCGGTTGCCGCATCACCAATGCGGTGAAATGCCTGCCGCCGGAAAACAAGCCGGTGCCGCAGGAAATCAAGCAGTGCAATCAATATTTAACCGTTGAGATGAATCAATTCGTGCAACAAGGTGGTGTCGTCGTGCTCGCATTGGGTGCGGTGGCGCATCAAGCGGTGTTGCTGAGTTTACAATTGAAAGTCAAGAATTATCCGTTTGCGCACGGCGCGGTGCATTGTTTGTCATCGGGTAACGGTTTGCGACTTTATGACAGCTATCATTGCAGCCGCTACAATACGCAAACCAAACGCTTGACAGCAGAAATGTTCGAACAGGTGTTTGCCAGCATTGTCGCTGAACTTCAGTCATAACCATTCATTTGAAAGGAGAAATTTGAGATGCCATACGTCAATATCCGCGTGGCGGGAACATTAACGCGCGAGCAGAAGCAACAGATTGCCGAGGAATTGACCGATACGCTGGAGCGCATCGCCAAGAAACCCAAGTCTTACACGTACATCTGTTTTGACGAACTGCCCGACGAAAATTGGGCGGTGGCCGGAAAACTGCTCGGCAGCGGAGATTAAGCAGTTTGACCGCCGCCGTTTTTGACGCCAAGGTATTTTGCCGCAGCCTACCGCTGCAGCCGGGCGTATATCGCATGCTCAACGCCAAGGGCGAGGTGATTTACGTCGGTAAGGCGGTGAGTCTGAGGAAGCGTGTTTCTTCGTATTTCCAGAAAAGCAACCTGGCGCCCAGAACGCAGTTGATGGTGTCGCAAGTGAGCGGGATTGAAACCACGGTCACGCGTTCGGAAGTCGAGGCGCTGTTGCTGGAAAACAACCTGATCAAAAGCCTGAAGCCGCGCTACAACATTCTGTTCCGCGACGATAAGTCGTATCCATACGTGATTCTGAGCGG
>JBDHRU010000094.1:0-9311 GCA_039807765.1 Nitrosomonas sp.
CCCGCAAAACTCGATATTGAAATTATGGATCGATTTGGGAACCCTGTTGTGCCGCGCGAATGGTTCTTGGTTTCCCTGCATATTATTGATGAAGCGATTGAAAAGATCAGGGATGGGTCAATTGTGAATTATCGATATGATCCTGATCTCGGAAAGATCGTAGAATAGCCGTCATTTAAATTATATCTTAGTTCTAGCTCGTTGACGTTGCTGCAGCCGATTTTGAATTTGAGTGTATAGCTTAGCTTGCTGATTCTCACGATCACGTAAACAGACCACCAGTGAGTATTCTTCTAATGTTTTTGTATCTGCCTCGCCCCACGGATAATCATTTCTTGTGACAACGATAAATAACTTGTCGGTTATTAATTTGGAATTACGAGTGAATTGTCTGAATTGCCATATTGCAGATTGAACCGTACCTTTACTTCTAAGGATTCTGCTAATGCTTGCGCCTGATAATTCTGGAATATTCTCGAAGTTTTCCTTAAGAGTTGCCTTATTGAACATTTTGACTGCATGATCAAGGTCAAAAGCTGATACTAATCGATAGTCCAATCGTGTTGCCTTATAGGTTATGCGCGTCGATCGCACTGGTGGCGCATGGGCTAGACTGATGGATATTTCGCGAACTCTTTTACCTGATGAAATAAAATCGTCTGGTACCAATAATTCGTAAAAATGATGGCGCTTGTTTTCAATTTGACCATCCGCTATCAATGTCACTTCATTTTCCAATGACTTGAGTAATGCCCTTACATCGACACGACCATATCCCAATACCTTTCTAACTGAGTCTTCATTATCAAAGATATCCGTTGAGGAAGTTGGTATTGTGGCATGAGCCACCAACAAAGCTCTTATTAAATTGGCACTGGCTTCAGGATGCTCGGATAAGATTTTCCCGGCTAAATGCGTGATATGAGGAGCAGCAAAGCTAGTACCGCATTTGACACCCAGTAACTTGCCTTGAGCAAAATCGAAACTGGTCGATAGCTCACCTAAACCATCATCGTTGATGTTATTGGCTCCGCCACGAGCATTCAAAGCCCAGTTACCTCCGAAAGCGACTAGCTCTGGCTTTATGGCACCACCAACTGTCGGTCCATGACGAGTAAAAGGAGACGGCTGTTCTGTTTTGGCTATGGGCAATTCGGCAGGATCATGAGTAAATCGCTGAGCATTTCGGTTGGCTTCCCATCGCGCCAAACTGCCGACGGTTAATACATTCAGGGCTGTGGCCGGATCAATAATCGCCCATTCATCATTTAATAAATATTGGGGATAATCTTGTCGCCAAACCAGCCCATCTAAGTGACTAGACAAAACATTACCAGCTGAAACAATGAATAAAACGCCTAGTTCACGCGACAGCCTATCCAAGGTGTATGCCAAGCCGCGTACATGTCCGCCTAAATAAGGTTTACGGCTATCACCGAAAGAAAGATTGAAAACTCGACAATTGTATTCGTCGACAAAATAGCGAACGGCCGCGTCAATATGGTTTTCAACCAATCCGTCATTTTCATTATCTCTATTCAGGATGCGTCCGCTGAAAAGACGCAATTCCGGAATGAGCGAACCGGCATCTATTGATTTCGCCAAGTCACCATACAGAGCGATACCAGCGACATGAGTGCCATGTCCACTTTCGTCAGCCGAAATATGACCAGGCAGAAAGCTTTGCGCATCCCCCACGGCACTAGCCAACAAAGGATGTCCGGTGGCAAGTCCGCTATCCAAAACCACGATACTGGGTGCATTGGGTAATGGTGAAGGAGAGATTGGGAGTTGCTGAATATCTAGGCCGAGATGTTTTATATTTAAGCCAAAACGTGGCGGTAGATCAACAATACGTATATCACGGTGATGCAGTAGCTGTTCAGCTTGCGCGCGATCACAACGAACGCGATAAATGGTTAGTCCGGGTTGTTTGACGCTATCAGAAGACTCAATGCCATTTTCTTTAAGCCATGTCTCGAACTTACTACAAAGTAGTTGGCGTTCTCTGGCGTTGTCCTCAATCGGCCACAGTTCCAGATCGAGATAAAATGTATCACTTTGAGGAAAACCTTCCTGTTTTAATGACCAACCAGTTCTATCGTTCGGAGTCCATCCAGTCATGCCTTGTAATGCATAATAGACTTGCTTGTTGGTAACGCTTTCCCCTTGGGCTATTGATGCCAGTCTCGCTTCGAACGATTGCAGCGCTGACTGGCTAACAAAAGCGACTATAACTTCGTCTGCCTCTTGACTGACGAATTCGATTTCACCAGATATTTTTCTTAAGTCGTCGGGGTTGAAGCCTTTACTTACTTTGAAACGAAACAATCTGCGGTCATCAAAACCGCCAATATCCATATCCGTTTGTTGGACAGTTTCTTGCAGTCGCAAACCCAGAGCTTTAGCATGCGCTGCTGGGTCGGATGGTACTTTGGGTGGTGGAAATGTACTTGATCTCTTCTCGGTGATTGGTTCCTCACGTTGCAGTGGTAAATGTGGATAATTAAATGTCATGAAGATCTATTCCTGTTTAGAAACTCGATTCCTTCTTGCATCTTCCCGGCGAATAGCAGACTGAATGTGCCGTTCGGTCAGAAACTCTTTACCTGATAAAACCTTTTCTTTAATTGCCCGGCGCAAAACACGTTCAACATCTGCGTGAGACATTCCTTTGAATAAGCTAGAAATTTTGCTATTGTTGATTTCGAATTCCCTACGCACACCTCTAAGCTTGATAGCAAGTAAGCGCTTCATCTGTTCTGAATTAGGCGCTTCAAACACTAACACTTCATCAAAACGCCGCCAAATCGCGGAATCCAAAATACCTTCATGATTAGTGGCTGCGATTAATAAGCTTTTACCTTCATAAGCATCCAACATTTGCAAAAAAGCATTAACGACGCGTTTTAATTCACCATGCTCGGCACTGTCGGCACGGTCTTTTGCCAAGGCATCAAATTCGTCGAATAGCACCACCATAGGGATGGCTGTTATAAAATCGAATACTTTACGCAGGTTTGCCGCCGTTTCTCCTAGATAGGAGGATACAACACTATCAATCCGGACAATTGCCAAAGGCAAGCCTAATTCGCCAGCAACAATTTCTGCCGATAGCGTTTTCCCGCATCCGGGTGGGCCGCAGAAAAGTAGTCTGTCAGCAGGAAATAAACCATGTGATTTAAGAATTTCTACACGATGGTGCTCTTCTAGGATTTCATCTAGCAGGGAACGATTTTCATCAGACAAAATCACATCATCAATTCTGCGTAAGGGCTCCTTTATCTGCAATAGAGCCAAGCCGCGTTCTTTATCTTCAGGCAATTTTGAAAATACGAAACGCTTTGCTTGCTCAGAAGAACTGCGTCGGCCATAAAGAATTTTTTCCAAGTCATTGGCCAGAAGATGGTGTTGCTTATCGCGCTCTTCCTGAATGATTTTTTCCGAAACACGACGAAACGACTCTGAGTCGCCCTCTGAACCTGATTTGATCAGTTGTCTAAGCAGTGCACCAGAAGCCATAACTTCTCCATATTCCTCAAATTATTGCAATTTCAAAAACCATTTGTTCCGCATTCTAACTGGTATCCTTGTTCAATTCTATTTTTGAAGACGTCAGATTTAATCCAAGCATTTACAGATTATTGATTTATCAATCGAACCAATCTTGGCCAGCGGTCATGTATCCAGGCATATTCAGGTGGGGTGTTGATAGTCACCACATAAACCCGCATTTCATTATCTCTTCCTGTCAAAAGTCCTTGAATCGCCATTCTTGTATCCAAGGGTACCCAGCGAGACTGGTTGCCATGGTCTTTTTCCATAAACTGGTCAGCAGCGATTAAAACTGGTCTTGGGTGCTAGGGTTTCCATTTGCTGCTTTTGATGGAAGTCAGTCGTGCCCAGCCACTATTCGGAAATTCACCGTTGGCTTCATCCTTGCGTCTACCCCACGTTATCCAGGTAACATGGCCATCTCGTAGCCGCACAGGCAAGCGTGCATCCGGTTGCGGGAAATAAATCTTCTGATCCTGGTATTCAATACCGCCACACATAACTATCCCGCCCGTTACCTACTGCGTCCTCTGCCCCTTAATTTGGTTAATCCGCCATCCTCCTTCACGAATGTTCTGGGTTTTCTAAAAATAGCACTTATTTCACCGGACATTGACGCAAATACCCCTTCTTTCCGCAATGAGCGATAGTCAGAGCCTTCTACTACCAATACATCTTTTAATATCCCGGCTTCACATGCTTTTGATAATACGGGATGTCTGTAATCATCAGCATTCGTGATAGCAAATACGCCATTGACGCCGGAATTGCGTGCAAAATTTTGTAGTCGCGCCAAAAGCAGATTTTGAGGACGATTCAGTACAGTTAGTGGTAACTCACTTAACGATAATACAAAACCGGCTGCACTGATGCCTATCAAGTTAAAAAACTGATCCCGTTTTTTTAAAGCATGGCCTATCTTTGCCAGATCCTCCGGTGAGGCTATTTTCTCCAGGAGCAGCCCATGACTTTTATAATGATTATTCTGATAACCTCCTGCTTGATTACCCATCCAATCCACAAAATCGACATGACCGTCTTTATCAATGACACTGTAGACTGGTATTGATAACCACATGGCCTTTGAAACTCGGAACAGTTGATGCCAGTATCTCTGTGAGTCTGATATCCTGACTCGATGGCGTAGCATTACCTGATGGATGATTATGCAATAACCAGTAACCATCGGCTTTAACATTTCGTCTGGTCTTTTCTACCAAAACACCCAGATCATGATTGGAATGTCCAATCTTTTCCAGATAGACTGCGCCCGGCAATCTGGAGCTCACAGCAGTATGATGAACAATGCGACTCATACGGGTATAGAAGATTCTCAGCGTCTCATAGCGCGGGTCGCGCAGTATTTGCGCCATTATTGCCAGATCATGACCTGACTTGATGGGCTGATTCAGGAAGGTGATTCCTCCTTCTTCTCGAAAGTCTTTCGGGAAATCACAACCCAATAAGGTGCCACCTGCCCATCGAGCATGAGCTTCAAGCAGTTCTGTATAGGCACCTCGCCCTGCTTCTTTTTGCTTTTCGGTAGTACCTGAACGAGTCTCAATTTTTTCATAAAGATCACCTTCATCAGAATCGAATGGGTTTCCTGGAATTTTCAGCATATTATGGTCTCCTTAAAAGATTACCTGGCCAATGCCCGTTTTTGCTTGATTTCCTGCTGCTTAGGTTCAATAGAGACTTGTAACTTCAATAAGCTGTCCTGTTTAGCCTGCTGAGATATTTTTTCAACAACCGATCCGACCTGACGTTTGACAGCCTCAATACCCAGAATGCTTTTATTGGCCAGATCATTAAAATCATTTAATTTCTTTGAGTCCCGCTCACTCGGCGCAAAAATCGGAAATACCGCAGCCCCATTTACCAATGTCGCTGCTTCCAACGCTTTTTCCTTGCCGGGGTTTTTGCCGAGAGTGAATTCCAGGTGATGATCATCGTCGCCTGCGATAACGATTGGCTTGTGCGGGTATTTATGATGTAAATCCTGCGCGACTTTGGGCAAATTGCCCGAATCAAATGCTGCGATAACAGGATAACCCAACGCCTGGGATAGCGTGTCTGCGGTGGCATACCCTTCAGCAATCACGATGACAGGTGCTGTATTGATGGCTGCTTCCAGTCTCTGACCGTTATTTCCCACAATATGAAAGTTATTCTCCTTTCTGCTACCCGCTGCAAAAAGCTTTGCACCACTGGGTTGTATCGTTTGTAC
This sequence comes from Nitrosomonas sp., assembly GCA_039807765.1. Classification (GTDB taxonomy): domain Bacteria; phylum Pseudomonadota; class Gammaproteobacteria; order Burkholderiales; family Nitrosomonadaceae; genus Nitrosomonas. The sequence goes on from JBDHRU010000094.1 coordinate 5,786, forward strand.
ACCCCAGATTTGTCCATGAACATCTTGTACGGCCAGCAATAAATCACCGGCTGTCAGTACAATGCAGTCTGGATTCTCTTCTCGTAGTGCTTTGACTTCTTGCCAGTTTTGACCAATTCTGATGATTGAATCGGTCGGCAAATCATCAGCATTCTGCGGTACAATTCTCAGATCACCAGACCGGGCATGCTTCTCTTTCAAATAAGGATGTTCGGAATCGGCAGCAGGTGCGATCGCCAGCAATTCTTGAAGCGCATTAACAACTTTTATTTGCTGCGCATGTTGTTCAGCTTTTCTGTTTTGCTGCTTAATGGCAGCCTGGGCTATCAATTCCGCTTTCTGCTCATCCGTTAACGAATACCCCTTAGCCTTCCAGCGAATTTCAATACCGGTTCGATTGTTCTTAAAATATCCGGCTGGATGACCATCCAGATGGGCCACATAAAAACCTGATTTCTCACCGGACTTATCACCCTCAACTTTAATTCTGTGTTTGTTGCCATCCATCACCGGATGATTGCCATCAACCCGGCAACTTTGAGCGTGCAGCAATTCAGCAAATTCCACGTGAGGATCGATAGCCGGTTCCTGCTGTCTGGAAACATTCTCCGGCAACCAACGTTGTAATGTTTGAATATCTGCTTCTGGCCCTACATACCAGGCACGGGCCTTTTTGTCCCAACGAGCCCCAGTGGCTTTTACTAAATCCTTATCACGATAAGGAACAATCAAATATTGACGAGCATTGCCATCGTTTTGTTCGGTCTTGGCTCCTGATATCGATACTTCAGTACTAAGTGGATCATTTCGAACACGGTTTTCATGGATGTTGGCAAGCTTGACGGCCTTTTCATACTCATTTTGTTCTGCAGCGACATCGATGAGTGCGAGCAGATTGGTTAAATCTCGCGCTTCCTGTTTAGACTCACAGTCTTTCACCCATTGGAAAGTCTGATCATCACGCTGCATAGTCACGCCCCAAAATTGTGGCTCATGATTCAGTAAATCAGCAGATACTATAGACTGAATGCCATTTTTATCGGTTTGAATTACGTTACCCTGCACTTGGGTGCGTCCATTCCAGTCGGCCGGAATGCTGAAACCCAGTTTGTCCTCTACGACTTTCTCAAACTCCAGATTATCAATACCCCCATTTCCTACAAATTTGAGTGCATCGGCAACCAGAATGATGGCATCCTGATCCTTTTTGGGCATAGCTTGTGTCAGATCATTAAACCGTTTGATATTGTGGGATGCGATGGTGGCCAGATCAGGTGAGAGATTCAGTAAATAAGCTGCGGTGTTTTGCTTGATTTGATCCATCTTGATTGTCTCCTCTACATCAACTTTCTGTGCAATTTCCTGTTGTTGTGACAATGCCAGTACATAATCCTGGATTTTTTCAGCATCAGCAGCGGCACGAAATATCTCTGTCGGATCTTCCTGCAGCGCTTTGATCCATGAACTCACATAAGCCACATGCTGTCCTGGATCATGACCGATTCCCAGCTCACCGCTGAGCAGCATGCTGGCAATCTCGGCGCGCAATTCTTCGCGACCGTAACCTTCACTACCGAATGGATGCGAGAGATCACGGTTTAAGCGCGATTCATGACCTGTCCAGTGACCCAGTTCATGCAGCGCGGTTGCGTAGTACCGATCCGGTGTCGGAAACTGGTGCTTGTGGGGTAAGTGGATACTGTCGGTTGTTAATCGATAGAATGCATTGTCAGCCTCGCCATGACGAATTACGGTATTGGATGACTGTAATATCTGTTCAGCCCGTTCCAGCGGGTCCCAGTCGGGGGCTTTAATGTCAAGTTCTGGCAGATTATCCACTTGTTCAGCATTAAATACGGAGGCATAAAACACTCTGGGGCGCTCAAGCCTGACCTGTTCTTTAATGGGCTGACCTTCGCTATTTAGAACAGGATTCCCGTTATCATCTTCTTTGATGCGCTCCTCAGTAAATTTCCAGTATTGCACGAGCGTGCTTTTTTCACCTTTGCGCACTTGTGCACCCAGACTTACCGCTTGCTTGTATGTCAACCAACGCGGATCCGTATACGCACGACTCATCAGGTTCAGGCTATTAATGCCCCGGTAGCGCTTACCCGTTGTTGGATTGACAGGTAATGCAGCAAGCAAATCACCAGGTTCCCACGGCTTCTGCCAGGGTGCGACGCCCTTTTTGAGTTGCTCAATCAGATTCTCGGCGACTTGTTCATGAAAAGCCTTCTTAGCCTCTTTCATTGTCAGCCTCCGCTACATGATCAATCGTGCTATCTAGCGCATCTTGTTCACTTAAGGCATCTTCCTCAAATGCACCCAGCCTTTCTGCTTCCAAGGGATCAAATTCAGCCTGGAAGCCCGGTATTTCTGCATCGAGCAGCTTGTCCGTTATGACTTCTTGTATGTCAGGATTATCGGTTTCAGCATCAATCGGTGGTCTATGCATGGCTTTGACTCCTATTAATTTTTAATTAGTGACTCCAGGTAAAAATCGGACGGACAACTTGTTGAATCTGATCACGCGCAATCAACCCGAAATAACGTGCATCAAAGGATTGTGGGTTCAAATCGGATAGCAGCAGGTACTCAGCATCATCCAGCACAGCTTCCAGCCGGTATTGCGGCAATGCATGGCCATCTGCATCGATTTTTAACTGGGCGCTGTTGGGTAAATGTTCACCATTCACAAAAATGCCAGCCTGATCGATGAAAACCGTATCTCCAGATTGTGCAAAGACACGTTTCAGCAACAAACCATAACCGCCAGGGCAATCCCCTCGATTGATGTAGGATCTATCCCTGGCCATATCAAAAATCTCATTCTGCGGTGGACAAAAAGCGACATAAGCGCCGCTGACAATCGGTTCATCAACGACTTTGTAGAAACCCACCGGCAAGCTTGGCGTGGTATTGATATAAATCCCGCTGATCTGAAAACCAATACTTAGCACAAACAGGCTAACGCTCACTGCCAGAACAGAAACAGCCAGGATTTTGATTGGTTTTTTCATGAAGCTGATTCAATAGAGTTTGAGGTATCTTACAATCCGGTTAATTTGTCGCTAAAGCTCGGGGGATTCACTTGTGCCCGTGCCGTAAAGGTTTCATCCTGGAAATACAAAGGCTGCGTGCCATAGATCGCAGGGAAACCGGCCACATAAATAATCATGTCGCCCGGCTTGGTGATCTTGCCTTCAGCATCTTTCATCGGGCCGGGCAGTCGCATACACTCATCCGGCGTTAATAGCGCGCGCTGCGTCTCCTGCAGGGTACGGGTGACATGTCCGTGCATCATTGATGACCTGCGGCCGCTGGTGGTAATCTGCTCTTTGATGACCGTAGTTTGCCCGGTCAGTTTGGATAGATGCTCCGCCGTTTCAATCCGGTTAGGTGCAAACGCGGTCTGGATGTGACAGTTGGAAGTGATCGCTTCATCATGCCCGTAGCCGGTTTCACGGCTTTTAAGCTGATTTAAGTCCTGGCAGATCAGATAGGCTTTCATGCCGTAGCCTGC
>JBDHRU010000095.1:0-9178 GCA_039807765.1 Nitrosomonas sp.
GGTCTTGGCTATTGTTTAACATCTCGTGCACAGATTTCCGATAGAACGTAGCCTGCGCTACCGGGTCGCTGTAGCATTGGCGACATTCAGTATTTTTACTGTCGGTACCCTGTGTATCATTCTCTACTTTGCTTCCGATAATATTGAGGAGGCGCATATAGAACAAGTGATTAAAATGGAAATGGATCACCTTGTTCATCGCTACCAGAAGCACTCGGACTTTATTTCCCAAGTCGGTTCGCATCTCAAAAGCTATGTCGTTCGTAATATGGAAGAAGAACTTCGTCTTCCTGCATACTTGCGCGGACTTAATCCCGACTATCACAGAATTTATTATGGAACGGAAGATTTTCATGTTCTAGTGCATGCAATCGGTGAGGTAAAATTTGTGGTTGCCTATCGGATAACGCTACATAAACAACGGTTGCATGAGCTCAGATTATTGATTGTATTGTCATGGCTTGTTGTGGTTGCGATCGCTTTTTTTGTTGGCTATCTGCTTGCCAGAATTTTGGTTCAGCAAGTAACAGACTTGGCGGAACGAGTTAATCGGCTGGCGCCTGGGGATGCTCAACTTGGGCTTTTGGCACAACAAGATATGGACGAGGAAGTTGCACAACTGGCGCGGGCGCTGGATGATTATCAGAATCGTATCAAACGTATGCTGCAGCGCGAACAAGAATTTACCGCGAATATCAGCCATGAATTAAGAACACCGATCACCACCATATTGACCAGTTGCGAGTTATTGATTGCGGATGCCGATATTCCTGCTAAAGCGTATCACCGCATAAAGATGATTGAATCTGCCGCCACGCGCATGGGGGAGCAATTACAAGCGTTATTGTTTCTTGCACGTGAACAAGCACTTGGTGTTATGGAGACCGTCGCTGTTGCGGAGTGTGTTTATGATGCTGCTGATCCGCTCTGCACTGAAATCGCTAGGAAGAATCTCACTTTTGAAGTACTGATTGCACCGGATGTAGTGCTTACTGTCAATCGGCAAGCATTACATACCGCATTGATGAATTTGATCCGCAATGCTGTGCAGTACACCCAGCAAGGCTATATTCGGATCGAATTTAATAATCAACGTCTTTCCATATCGGATACCGGCATGGGGATAGAGCCGGCTTATTTGCCATTGCTGTATGAACGGTTCTTTCGTGGCTCTTCTCAGGGGGAGGGATTGGGGATAGGGCTCGCGATTGTCAAGCGAATCTGCAATCACTACGGTTGGATTATCGAAGTTGATAGCACACCAGGTAAAGGCACAACTTTTCATATCATTTTTCCCGAGATAACCTGATAAATAGTAGGTGTTGTCTTCACGAATTATTCACATTTCTTGTGTTAACGTTTCTTCGTGAAAAGTAGTTCAATCACGGATTTCAGGTCTTAGCAGAGTATTTCTAACCGTTGCACACTTTAAATTAAGTTGTTACGTTTTAAAAAATATCGGTTCGAGAATTGAGTTTCCCAAAACCTTATAACTTCTGGGATAGTCACTTTTAGTTCCGAATTTGCAGTACTCTGGTTGGTGCTGAAAAAGAATTTTTATTAAACCAGAATAAACCAATAAATAGGGAGTGTTGCATGACTACTATACAACCGGTAGTTTTCTTTTTTGTCGCAGGGGTTTTGGCAGGGGTCATAAAATCAGATCTAAAAATACCTGAAGCTCTTTATAAGAGTTTGAGTCTCTTTCTTTTGATCGCCATCGGTTTTAAAGGCGGGGTGTCAATGGCGAAGTACGAAATTATGGAAGTACTACCCATTGCCGGTTCTATGGTCGTTTTAGCCGCACTTATTCCACTGACGGCTTATCCAATTTTGCGTTTCATCGGTAAATTCACCCAAGCGGATGCGGGTGCTATCTCCGCGCACTACGGTTCAGTGAGTGCGGTAACCTTTGCGGTGGGTGTTGCCTTCTTGGCAGCCAAGGATGAACCTTCCGAAGGCTATATGGTGCTGATCATGGCATTGATGGAAATTCCTGCACTGGTAACCGGTACTGTCCTGGCGCGCGCGGGTGCCGGTGGCGAAAAAACCCGATGGGGCAAGCTGATGCACGAAATTTTGACCGGTACCAGTCTTTATCTGTTGATAGTAGGCGTTATTATCGGTTATTACGCAGGGATGGTTAAACTGGTATCGCCACTGGATAAAATGTTTATGGATCTGTTCATGGGGGTATTAGCATTCTTCCTACTTGAGATGGGTTTGCTGGCATCGGCTCGATTGAAAGCCGTGTTGGATAAAGGTATCTTCATTATTGCATTTGGTATTCTGTTCCCGTTAACGGCTGGAATGTTCGGCGCTTATTTGGGTTGGCTATTTGGCTTATCGGAAGGCGGCACCATGTTACTAGCTGTCCTGTATGCCAGCTGTTCCTATATCGCTGCACCTGCGGCAATGCGTATTGCAGTGCCTGACGCGGATCCTGCACTGTCTATCGGTGCTTCTCTAGGTGTGACCTTTCCCTTTAACATCTTTATCGGCGTACCGATTTACTGGGAGATGTCACACTGGTTTCATAGCATCGCAGTATAGAAACTATTAAATATTATTTGATGATTATCTGATCTTTCGGGAAAAAAATATGAATAATACAATCGCAATGAAACGATTCGAGATCGTTATCGGTATTGAACAGCTCGAACAACTGACAGAATTGTTGGATAAATGCTCAGTACGTGGTTACACCGTTCTCAAAAATGCAGGTGGCCTCGGATCACGTGGTATGCGGGACCCTGGCGATGTCCTAATGGAACAGGAAAATGTCATGGTTGTGCTCGCCTGTAAAGATGAACAAGCACAAAAAGTAGTGAGCGAATTGAGACCGGCATTGAAGGGATTGGGGGGCATGTGCCTGATTTCGGATTGCTTGTGGCTTGAAGGACCAGCCGTTTCTTATTAATCGAATCGCTAGTTTTTAGGTTCTTGTTATTCAACTCGCTGCAATACGTGTGAACAAATTTAAGTATTACTCGTATTGCAGCAAGCAGAATTTGTCATTAAAAGATTGGAATAGTCAGGTGTATTAGTTACCGTATAGGGTTCATCTGCACATTTCTGATCATGCAAAAAAAAACTCTTCCGCTATTGCGCATTATCCGCCTGATTCGCTTATTGTTTCATGTAACTTCAGGTTTATTGCAATCGATTATTTATCCCTATTTTCCTCTTCATATTCAAAGAAATATGATGCAGAGCTGGGCCAGCGGATTATTATCGATTCTCGCTATCAGATTGTGCAGTCAGGGAAGATTACCTACGCTGGAAATGCCGCGCGTACTGTTTGCGGCTAATCATATATCCTGGTTGGATGTCTGTGTTTTAATGGCTGCATGCCCGACTCGTTTTGTAGCCAAAGCTGAAATCAGCCGATGGCCGGTTTTAGGGTTATTAAGCAGAAACGCCGGCACATTGTTCATTGAACGTGCAAAACGCAGTGATACTCTGCGCATCAATCAACAAATTAGTGAGGTGCTGGAAAAAGGGGAGCGGGTTACGATATTTCCCGAAGGCACGACAACCGATGGTATGCAAATAAACCACTTTCATGCGTCATTGTTGCAGTCTGCCGTAACGGCCGATGCTTTGCTTTATCCAGTTGCCATCCGTTATCGCGATAATTCCGGGAATATCTGCAAAGATGCAGCTTATATAGATCCTTCGCTTATCTTGTCGTTACAAAAAATTCTCAGTTTGACAAGTATCGATGCAGAAGTAACATTCAATCAACCGATTCCATGCGGTATGAAAAACCGGCGGGAATTGGCGCGTTTGTCTGAGCAGGCGATTGCCAGTGCGCTATCGTTGCCTATCGTGCACATGGAAGTTGAAAAACTTTCCGATCTTCCAAACGAATAGCGGACAATTGCCCGCCCCACACACAACCGCTATCCAATGCAATGATGTTATCGGTTATGTGCAACCCCAAACCGGACCAGTGACCACAAATAATAGTGGCATTCTGACTCTCCCGGTGCGGCACGCTGAACCAAGGTACATAGCCGGTTGGGATAGACTGCAAATTCCCTTTAAAAACGAAATTCATTTTTCCATCCGGCGTGCATATACGCATACGCGTCATCGCATTGATAATCACGCGCAAGCGAATATAACCCGCCCAATCTTCGTGCCAATAATTGGGTTCGTTACCGTACATTAGGACAAATAATTCATGGTGATTATTCTGACGCAATGCAGTCTCTACTTCGCGTGCGAGCTGCTCAGCTTGTGCGATAGACCACGATGGCAGCAATCCCGCGTGCACCATGGCATATTGATTTTCGTGATGAAATAACTTTTGCTGCCGCAACCAGTGTAATAACTCGTCCCGGTCAGGTGCATCGAGAATCGGCTGGAGTGTGTCGCTAGGGTGATTTCTTGCAGTGCCGGCAGCGATCATCAATAAGTGCAAATCATGGTTGCCCAGAACCATGATAACAGCATCGCCGGCTTGTTTGATATAACGCAATAGCGCTAAGGAATCAGGACCGCGATTGACGATGTCACCAACCAGCCAGAGTTTATCCTGTGCAGGATCAAAACGGATCAGATCAAGCAAACTCCGGAATGTGGTGAAACAACCTTGTAGATCACCAATTGCGTATGTTGCCATAGAAATAATACAAGAAAGTGTCAACGTAGACCCAGTACATCCTGCATGTCGAATAAACCATTCGGTTTGTCCGCAAGAAAACGAACCGCACGCAATGCACCCATGGCGAAGGTCATACGGCTGCTGGCTTTATGAGAAATCTCCACACGCTCGCCGATACCGGCAAACATGACGATATGATCGCCGACAATATCGCCGGCTCGGATGGTCGCAAATCCGATCGTCTCCGGTTTTCTTTCGCCGGTTACGCCTTCTCTGCCGTAAACCGCTACTTGGTTTAAATCCCTTTTTAATGCATCGGCGATAACTTCACCCATACGTAAGGCTGTGCCGGATGGAGCATCCACTTTATGACGATGATGCGCTTCGACGATTTCGATGTCGTAGCCTTCATTCAGCACCGTTGCGGCGATTTCCAGCAATTTGAACGTAACGTTAACACCAACGCTCATGTTAGGCGCGAGTACAATCGCAATATCCTTGGCGGCTTCTTTCAGTAATGATTTTTCTTCCAGTGAGAAGCCGGTGGTGCCAATGATCATTTTTACACCCGCTTCATGGCAAGCGGCAAGGTGCGCGATTGTGCCTTGGGGGCGAGTGAAATCAATTAAGTGATCGCAGCTTTTTAATGCTTGCGCATAATCGCTGACAACCGGAACTCCGCAATGGGCGCCGATCAATTCGCCGGCATCCTTATTCAAATACGGACTGTTAATTTGCTCCAAGGCGGCTGCAAGCTGCATATCGGGTGCTTGTGTCACTGCTTCCAGCAAGGTGCGTCCCATGCGTCCCGAGCTTCCTGCAATCGCGATTTTTTGCGTATTCATTTTTTGCAATTAATAGTTAAGGTTTGATAGAAACTGTGCTCGGAACATTACAGAGCTCATCGGCGTCATCAGCATCATCCATATTTTCCGGTTGTTTTGATTTTATTTTTGCTTTTGCTTCAACTGGCACGGGTTTGACAGATTCCTTCGCACTTGCCAGGTAATTTTCAGTATTCACTAACGCATCATTCTCAAAAAAAATAGTTAACCGTTTTTGTTCAATGAGATCACCTTTTTTTCGATAAAGATAAACATAATCCCAACGGTTGTCGCGGAAAGCATCCATAATCAGCGGCGATCCTAAAACAAACAGTACTTGGGATTTGGTCATACCGGGTTTTAATTTCTCCAGCATTTCTTCGGTTACCACATTGCCTTGCTGTACATCGATCTTAAAGAGAACATGCGGTAGCAATGAACACCCGGTCAGCAGCAGAAAAGCAATCATTGCGGAGATTTTTACAACCATTTTGTCGGTATTATATGTTTCCAAAGTGAACATAGCATATGATACAGTAAATAATTTTTGAGGCAGAGATAACCATGGGTAACTTCGATGATCTGAAAAGTATCGATCTCAAGAATATTGGTCTTAAAACAACACTGCCTAGACTGAAAATATTGAATTTGTTTGAGCAGAGTAGTGTGCGCCACCTGTCAGCGGAGGATGTTTACAAAGAGCTGCTCAATGAAGGTGAAGACATTGGATTGGCGACTGTCTATCGTGTTTTGACGCAGTTCGAGCAAGCGGGATTGTTGGAGCGTCACCATTTCGAAAGCGGTAAAGCGGTATTCGAGCTTAAAGGAGATGGTCATCACGATCACTTAGTTTGCTTGCAGTGCGGTCGTGTAGAAGAATTCTACGACGCTGAAATCGAAAAACGCCAGGTCGCGATCGCGAAAGAACGCGGCTTTACGTTGCAGGAACATTCATTATCGCTTTATGCCGATTGCACTAAACCAAACTGCCCTCATCGTAAATAATGCTACCGCAATGACACTTACGCGCAAATACCGGAAAAAGATTTACCTGGCATTGATGGCGTTCGTATGGGGGCAGGTTGCACATGCCAGTGATAATAGCTTTGGTGAATGTATTGCACGAATGAAATCTCAAGCAAGAGCGGAGGGCATTTCCGATAGTACAACCCATCAGGTGCTCAGTAAAGTCCGCTTTATGCCAAGAGTTATCGAGCTCGATCGGCGTCAACCCGAATTTACGCAGACGTTTGCAAATTATTTTAATACACGCATCAACGAAGAGCGCATACAGCGTGGACGGGAATTGTATGCCAAGCACCGCGCACTACTTAATCGGATTCAACACGAAACCGGCATTCCGGCGCAGTTTCTGGTGTCATTCTGGGGGCTGGAAACCAACTACGGTGGGCATTTTGGCGATTGGTCCGTGATCGATTCACTGGCGACGCTTGCATGTGATGCGCGCCGTAGTGCATTTTTTACCCAGGAATTGCTGAATGCCATGCGCATTGTTGATGCAGGCGATATCACGGCGGAACGCATGGTCGGTTCATGGGCAGGTGCGATGGGGCATATGCAATTCATGCCGTCGACTTTTCTTCGCTACGCTAAGGATGTAGATGGTGATGGGCGGCGAGATCTGTGGGGCAGCATTCCGGATGCGATGGGATCCGCAGCCAACTTTTTGCGTCAGCTGGGTTGGGTTTCCGGCTTGAACTGGGGGCAAGAAGTGAGATTGCCGCAATCCTTTGATTACTCACTTGCCGGGCGAGATCAGATGTTGAGCTTGGCGGAATGGACCAAACTGGGTATCACAACAACCTCCGGGGCACCGCTAGCACCGGCGGAGCAAAGAGCAGCACTGCTCGTTCCTTCAGGTTATCAGGGGCCGGCTTTCTTGGTAACCAAGAATTTTTATATCATCATGCGCTGGAATCGCTCCGAATTTTACGCTTTATCTGTCGGACACTTGGCGGATCGTATCGCAGGTGCGGCGCCATTGTATCGTGTGCCGCCGGCTGATCCGGTAAAAATATCCCGAGAGCAGGTACGTCAGCTGCAAATGGATTTGTCAGCGCTTGGCATCGATGCCGGAGAGCCTGATGGCATACTTGGTTCAGCCACTCGCAACGCGATCAGCCGTTTTCAACAGAAAACGCAGCGCATTGCCGACGGTCATTTGGATACGGGAATTTTGATCGCTATTCGTGAAGCGGCGAGTGGTGAATTACGTTAACGTCTAGAGAAACGCTGATTAATTGACTATACGAGTGAATCACTTCGTTGCACGGTACTCGTCACCCTCGCTTATCTTGTCGATACGTCCAGTTGCTGCGTTCCGTGCGCCTCATGCTTCATCTCGTTCACCGAATTAATCGGTACTTTCCTAAGAAAGTCCTAAAAAGATGAATAGCGTTGTTTTCTATTCGGCGCACCAATTTTAAGTCAGTAAGTGCTTGACCGCTTCCTGCTCGGCAAGCAGCTCCTGATAGCTTTTTTGCATTCTTTCTTTATCTGCCTGACTTGTTTCCAATCCTTCGACAATTTTGTAGTGACCGCTCTGACAAGTGACCGGAAAACTATAAATGACGCCTGGCGGTATTCCATAACAACCATTCGAAGGAACGCCCATAGAAACCCAATCGCCTTCCCGTGTACCGAAAATCCAGTCTTGCATATGATTAATAATTGCATTAGCTGCACTGGCCGCGCTGGATTTGCCGCGGCGCGCTTCAATGATTGCCGTACCGCGCTTTTGCACGGTCGGGATGAAGTGATTTTCCACCCATGCAGAGTCTGCAATCAGCGAAGAAACCATTTCGTTGCCAACAACGGCATGACTTAAATCGGGAAATTGCGTATTGGAATGATTTCCCCAAACAATCATCCGCTTAATATCAGATACCGGCATCCTGAGCTTTAATGCAACCTGCGATAGCGCACGATTGTGATCCAATCTCAACATTGCCGAGAAGTTGCTAGGATCCAGATCAGGGGCGTTTTTTAAGGTAATGTAAGCATTGGTGTTGGCAGGGTTGCCAACGACCAGTACTTTGACATTTCGTTTTGCTGCGGCGTTTAATGCCCTTCCTTGCTCAATGAAGATAGGACTGTTGGCAGCCAGTAGATCTTTACGCTCCATGTTTTCCCCGCGTGGCCGTGCGCCGACAAGTAAAACAATATCTGCGTTATTGAACGCCACTTCCGGATGATCAGTGGTGATGATTTCAGTCAATAAAGGGAATGCGCAGTCGTACAGCTCCATGACAATCGCATCGAAAAAAGGCTGTGCATCTGTTATATCGTGCAACTGTAGAATAACCGGCTGATCCTTGCCCAGCATCTCACCCGCTGCGATGCGATAGAGCAAGTTATAACAAATCTGTCCGGTAGCGCCGGTGACGGCTATGCGAATAGGCGATTTCATTTTTTTCCAATCCTCGAAAAGCCACCAATAGACTGGAAAATTGGCGGTATATGGGGAAAAGTGACCAAATTATACTGGTAATCATGCGCTCACGGAAGAGCAAGTTTGTTGAAGATAATATTATTACAATAGCACATCTAGTTATTAGTTATATATGCTATGCGACCTGATATTTTTCCTGTAGCGTCGGCTGATGTGCAAGTCATTGCAACATTGGCCGAGACGATCTGGCGGTGTCATTATGTGAATATTATTTCAGCAGCACAAATCGATTATATGTTGCAGCAGCGTTACCGGCCGGAATTGATCGGG
>JBDHRU010000096.1:0-9159 GCA_039807765.1 Nitrosomonas sp.
TCGAAACCCTCGATGAAATCGTACTCGACGGCGGCACCCAAGGCGCGGTCAAAAGCACCATCGGCAGCAAACGCCGCAGCCCTTCCAACGAAGGCGATGTCGTCGTCAGCATGCCGTGCAACATCCTCGACGTACTGGTCAAAGTCGACCAGAAAGTCAGTGCCGGACAACCGGTGCTGATCACCGAAGCGATGAAAATGGAAACCGAAATCACCGCCCCGATCAGCGGTACCGTCAAAGCCGTGCACGTGATCAAGGGTGAATCAGTAAATCCAAATGAAGTGTTGATTGAGATTGGGGTGGGGTGATGATCAATATTTTATTGTACTTCATCATTAAGAAATTGAATGTTTCATGAAATGCTCACACTCTTGAAAGTTTGCACCGCCAATACTGCGATCCTCTGCACAGTATCAGTCAACTACACCATCTCATCCAAGCGACATTGCCCGAGAATCTCTTTGTATGTTTGATTGTTCAGTAACTCTGAAATGTTGTCAGCATCGGTTGGTTTACTGAACAGATAGCCTTGCACGATTTCACAATCGAAACTCTTGAGAATATCCAGTTGCTCCAGTGTCTCAACACCCTCAGCGATGATGCCGTAGCCGAGCTTTTGTCCCATGCCTATCATGGAGCCGACCAAAGTGAGGGTTTTCTTGTCGGCCAACATGTCGTCAACAAAGTATTTGTCGATTTTCAGATAGTCCGCTTGCAGGTGTTTCAGCGAGGCAAACGAGGAATAGCCGGTTCCGAAGTCGTCGATGGACAACAATACGCCCAAGTCTTTCAAGTCTTGGAAAACGGTCAGATTGCGCGGATCGGTTTGCACGATACCCTCCGTCACTTCGAGCTCCAATTCGGTTGGCGCGATGCCGACTTCTTCTATGATGCGCTTAACCAGCAACACAAACTCTTTATCCAGAAAAAGGCTGGGGGAAATATTAACTGCCATACGAAGCTGGCAGAATCCATTATTCTTCCATACGACCAATTGACTGCAAGCGGTTCGCAGCACCCACTCGGTCAACGGTTTGATCATGCCGATTCTTTCCGCAGTGGCGATAAATTCGGTTGGCGGGACTTGACCCAATTGCGCACGATGCCATCGGGCTAGCGCTTCGACACCGAATATTTTTCCACTATCGATATTCACTTGCGGTTGATAAACCAATGACAACTGCTGTTTTTCGATGGTTTCCCTGAGGCTTTGCTCGATTTGAAAACGATACTCCGCTTTATGAGTCAGCTCTGCTTCATAGAAAGCATAATGATTCTTGCCATTTTCTTTTGCCGTGTACAACGAGATATCACCCGCTTTCAATAAGGCGGAGAGATTCTCGCCGTCGTCCGGATAATAGGCGATACCGATACTGCAAGCCGGCGTAAGTTTTCTGGAATAAATCTCGATGGGTTGAGAAACTGCTTCAAGGCAACGCTTCGCCACATTGGCGGCGTAGTCTTCTTCGACCTCTTCAATGAGAATACAAAATTCATCGCCACCCAGCCGCGCAATGAAATCGGTTTCACGACAGGTGGTTAGCAGGCGCTGGGCAATGGTCTGCAGCAACAGATCGCCGGCATCGTGTCCGAGGCTGTCGTTAACGCATTTGAAGTCGTCCAAATCGATGTAGAGCAACCCAAAACGGTGACCGTGCCGATGCGACGATTTGGTAATTTCTTCCATGTATTGAATGAAATAGGCGCGGCTGGCAAGCCCCGTCAATTCATCGCTATACGCCAGTGTACGGATGCGTTTCTGCGCTTGATCCCGCTCCATAACGATTCCAGTCAGTCTGGCACCCGCTATCAGATCTTTCAATTCACTCTCGTCAGGCAGCGCCGGATGGTTGTAATACATACCGAACGCACCCAATACTTTCCCGCTGGAATCCTTGATCGGCTCGGACCAACAACACCGCATACCATGCGGGAGTGCAAACTGCTTGATTTTTTCCCACTTTGGATCAGTCTCGATGTTTTCCACCAGGACACGTTTTCCCGTGAAAGTCGATGTTCCGCAGGAACCGACGCTAGGTCCGTTTTCCAGCCCATGTACGGCTTCGCAATAGGCCTTTGGCAAGCTCGGTGCTCCGCCATGCAACAGTTTGTTACCGCTCAATTCAAGCATCGAGCAGCGCATGCCGGGGTGGCGGGATTCATACATCAGCGCAATGGCATCGTAGATTTCCGCTGCAGGGCGCCCGATTGCAATCATCTCAAGGATTCCAGCTTGTCTGCTATCGTACGCTTCGGCTTTTTTGCGTTCGGTGATATCGACGTGCGTACCGACGAGACGAACCGGTTTACCGTCCGATCCGCGCGTAACCAGAATGGCGCGGGAGAGTACGAAAACTTCATGGCCATCCTTATGACGCATGCGCATCTCAACCTCGAATGAATCATTACGACCATCGAAATAATCCTGAACCTTTTCCAGCGCGATGACTTTGTCGTCGGGATGAACCAAGCTGGCCCAGGTATTCAGATTATTTTCCAGCTCGCTTTCTTCATAGCCCAGCATGCTTTTCCAGCGCGGTGAATAATAGACATCGTCCGTTTCCAGATTCCAATCCCAAAGCCCGTCGTTCGCCCCGCGCATCGCCAGAGAAAACCGCTCTTCACTGACATACAGCTCTTGAGCGCGCTTTTCCGTCATCAGCTTGACGGCCGCCAGTTCGGAATGTAATCGCTCGATCTCTTCCAGCAGCTGCGACTTCGTTCGATTGGCATTATCCATGTATGATCACCCCGACAATTGACCGGATTGTAAAGACGACAATCCTAATCGGAATCATACCGCAGTGGTGGGTGCGCATAAACATAAAAAGAATCGCATTATTCGATAGTTAAATGCTAAGTTGCGATTCTTTTCGCTCATGTGCCCGACTCCAATCGTACCCGCACACACTGATGCTTCCCCTCCCTCATCAGACCGGTGGGTTCTTTCGGTTTGCTTTGTTTTTCTTGGTGCTATTTTTGGGATCCTTGTTCGCGGCTTTCGTGCGGGTATTCTTGCGGCTGACGATTAATTTTTCTTTGCCTAACTTCTGTATGAATTTCGTTTTATCAAGCGGCGAGACAATGATGGCTTTATCTTCTCCGTAGATGATTTCGAGGCGATCAAACGACAAAGCCGGACTTGCCGATGCACTCCGCGTCTCCTGCATAGATGTAATCGATTGAATAGGAATATTCCAGGAAAATGGGCCACTGATGACCTTGAGATCATCGCCGGTTACGATGTACCGGGTTGAAGCATATAGCCAAACAGGAAAACCGGCGCCCAGAATCAATATAATCGCTGCAAACACATAATTGGCGGTTCCGCCGACCATGAACGCGACGGATGCACCCATCAGACAAGCTGAGATGGATAGTAATAAACAAATCAGTACCCAGTTATCGATTTTAGACTTGAAGACATGCATGATTTAATCTTTATGAAATTGAGCGGACAAGAGACCGCGCTCATTTTACCCATTTTATACTTTTACAACCGGCCTTGGATAAGTTGTCCAATGTTCCGATAAGCAGCAATATAGGGTAATTCCGCCGCGAGTAAAACCGCGCACATACAAAAACAAACCGTTTTCACGTATAATTCCGCCTTCAATAGCTGGGACAGTTTAACGATGGTCTCCAGTCCTTTTTCCAGATCTTGTCAGTTTCCAAGGAGTTTTTGTGTCACAACGACCGCACGCCATCCTCGCTCTTGCCGATGGAACAATTTTTCGTGGCGTGTCTATTGGTGTAGCTGGTATCAATACTGGCGAAGTAGCATTCAATACGGCAATGACCGGTTATCAGGAGATATTGACCGATCCTTCTTATTGCCGCCAAATCATCACATTGACTTACCCGCATATCGGTAACACCGGCATCAATCCGGAAGATTACGAATCCGGTAATGTCGATAAAGTATACGCGGCCGGTTTAGTGATTCGCGATCTGCCGCTCATGGCAAGCAATTTTCGTAAAACGCGCACATTACCCGAGTTCCTCCAAGAGCAGAATGTCGTTGCCATTGCTGAAATCGATACACGCAAACTGACGCGGATTCTACGCGAAAAAGGTGCGCAAGCCGGATGCATCATAGCGGGCGATGTGGATGAGGAACAAGCATTAAAAACAGCCCGGGCATTCCCCGGATTGGCCGGCATGGATCTCGCCAAAGTAGTCAGCTGCCGCCAACCGTATACCTGGAGCGAAGGCGAATGGTCACTGGAAGCGGGTTTCCGCGTTAACGATAATCCTCAATATCGCGTCGCCGCTTTTGATTTCGGCATCAAACGCACGATGTTGCGCAAACTGGCGCAGCGCGGCTGCAAGGTCACGGTATTTCCCGCGCAAACACCGGCTGAGGAGATTTTAAAAATACAACCGGACGGTGTCTTTCTGTCGAATGGCCCCGGTGATCCGGAACCGTGCAATTACGCTATTTCCGCCATACAAACGTTGCTGCAAAAAAATACCCCGATTTTCGGCATATGCCTCGGCCATCAGCTGCTCGGCCTAGCCAGCGGCGCGCGCACCGTCAAAATGAAATTCGGCCATCATGGCGCCAATCATCCAGTGCAGGATGTGACCAGTGGCAAAGTGATCATTACTAGCCAGAACCACGGTTTTGCCGTAGACGCCAGCACTTTACCTGCAACCGCGCAGGTTACGCATGTATCGCTGTTCGACGGCAGCCTGCAAGGATTTGAATTGACCGATAGACCCGCCTTCTGTTTTCAGGGTCATCCGGAAGCCAGTCCCGGACCGCATGAAGCGGATTATTTGTTTGACAAGTTCATCGCCATGATGCAGCGCCATAAAAACCGGTACTCCCAATAATTACACCCTATTTATCCGTTAGAAAGTATGCCTAAACGTACCGACATTCAATCCATTCTCATCATCGGTGCCGGCCCGATCATCATCGGCCAGGCTTGCGAGTTCGATTATTCCGGCGTGCAAGCTTGCAAGGCTTTACGCGAGGAAGGGTATCGCATCATTCTGGTGAATTCGAATCCCGCCACCATCATGACCGACCCAGAAATGGCCGATGCGACGTATATCGAGCCGATCACCTGGACCATGATCGAGAAAATTATCGAAATCGAGCGGCCGCAGGCGCTGCTACCAACGATGGGCGGACAAACGGCGCTGAATTGCGCACTTGATCTGGTCAAACATGGCGTGCTGGAAAAATACGGCGTCGAACTTATCGGCGCTTCGCGCGAAGCCATCGATATGGCGGAAGACCGGGAAAAATTCAAGCAAGCGATGACCCGTATCGGTCTCGGCTCCGCACGATCCGCGGTGGCACATAGCATGGAAGAAGCATTGCAGGTTCAAGCCATGCTGGGCTATCCGGTCATTATCCGCCCCTCTTTTACTATGGGCGGCAGCGGCGGCGGCATTGCCTACAATCGTGAAGAATTTCTCGATATCTGCGAACGCGGATTGAAAACATCCCCGACCAAGGAATTACTGATCGAAGAATCGGTGATCGGCTGGAAAGAGTTTGAAATGGAAGTGGTGCGGGACAAAAACGACAACTGCATCATTGTCTGTTCGATCGAAAATCTCGACCCGATGGGCGTGCACACCGGTGATTCGATCACCGTCGCACCGGCGCAAACACTCACGGACAAAGAATACCAATTGATGCGTAATGCATCGATCGCCGTGTTACGGGAAATCGGCGTGGAAACCGGCGGCTCCAATGTGCAATTTGCCATTAACCCGGAAAACGGCCGTATGTTGGTGATCGAGATGAATCCGCGGGTGTCGCGCTCATCTGCTTTGGCTTCGAAAGCCACTGGCTTTCCCATTGCCAAAATTGCCGCCAAACTCGCCGTCGGCTATACCTTGAGCGAACTGGGCAACGATATTACCGGCGGCATCACGCCGGCATCGTTCGAACCGACGATCGATTACGTGGTTACCAAAGTGCCGCGTTTCGCCTTTGAAAAATTCCCACAAACCAATGACCGCCTGACCACGCAAATGAAATCGGTCGGCGAAGTCATGGCGATCGGCCGTACCTTTCAGGAATCGCTGCAAAAAGCTTTGCGCGGACTGGAGACGGGTGTCGATGGTCTGGATGAAAAAACCGATAACCTGGAAACCATCCATACCGAATTGGCCAATCCCGGCCCTGATCGGCTCTGGTACATTGCCGACGCGTTCCGCTGTAATCTGTCGCTGGACGAAGTACATCAGTTGACGCATGTCGATCTCTGGTTCCTGGCGCAAATCGAGGATTTGGTCAAACAGGAGCAAGCGCTGACCGGCGTGGCACTGGAAACGCTGGATCGTTTGGCGCTGCGTAAACTGAAACGCAGCGGTTTTTCCGACCGGCGTCTGGCCAAACTGCTGAATACCACGCAAACCGCAATCCGTTCGCACCGGCATCAGTTCAATCTGCGGCCGGTCTACAAACGTGTCGACACCTGTGCGGCCGAGTTCGCAACCAGCACCGCGTATATGTATTCGACGTACGAAGACGAGTGCGAATCCAATCCGTCCGGCAAAAAGAAAATTATGGTGCTAGGCGGCGGGCCTAACCGCATCGGGCAAGGTATCGAATTCGATTACTGCTGTGTGCATGCGGCATTGGCGCTGCGGGAAGATGGTTTTGAAACCATCATGGTGAACTGCAATCCGGAAACGGTTTCGACCGACTACGACACGTCCGACCGGCTGTATTTCGAGCCGCTGACGCTGGAAGACGTACTCGAAATCGTTGCAGTGGAAAAGCCCGATGGCGTGATCGTGCAGTACGGCGGACAAACGCCGCTCAAGCTTGCGCGTGACTTGGAAGCCAATGGCGTACGGATTATCGGTACCAGTCCGGATATGATCGATTGCGCCGAGGATCGCGAGCGCTTCCAGAAAATGCTGCATCAGCTTGGGTTGAAACAACCGCCTAACCGTACTGCCCGTAATCCCGAAGCGGCTCTGATCGCTGCTGGGGAAATCGGTTACCCGCTGGTGGTAAGGCCCAGTTACGTATTGGGCGGGCGCGCTATGGAGATCGTGCATGAGAAAGCCGATCTGGAACGCTACATGCGTGAAGCCGTCAAGGTTTCCAATGATTCTCCGGTATTGCTGGATCATTTCTTGACCAACGCTACGGAGGTGGATGTCGATGCCATTTACGACGGAGAAACCATTCTGATTGGCGGCATTATGGAACATATCGAGCAAGCCGGCGTGCATTCCGGCGACTCCGCATGTTCGCTACCGACCTTCAATTTATCACCGGAAACACTGGATGAATTGCGGCGCCAAACCGCCGAAATGGCACGCGCGCTGCATGTCGTCGGGCTGATGAATGTACAGTTCGCGATTCAAGACGATACGGTATACGTCCTCGAAGTCAATCCCCGGGCATCCCGCACGGTACCCTTCATTTCCAAGGCAACCGGTCTGCAGCTGGCCAAAATAGCGGCGCGTTGCATGACGGGCAATAGTCTGATTGCTCAGAACATTACTGAAGAAGTGATACCGGCGTATTATTCGGTCAAAGAAGCAGTCTTTCCTTTCATCAAGCTTCCCGGTGTGGATACGATATTGGGGCCGGAAATGAAGTCGACCGGCGAAGTCATGGGAATGGGTGCCACTTTCGCCGAAGCATTTGTTAAGTCGCAATTGGCAACCGATGTCCGTCTGCCCGCAGCGGGTAAAATCTTTATCAGTGTACGGCAATCCGACAAACCGCATGCGATTGAAATCGCACGCAACCTTACCGGGCTTGGCTTTACCCTCTATGCTACACGCGGCACTGCCGCAGCCATAACCGAAGCGGGAATCGACGTTATTATTGTCAATAAGGTAGCGGAAGGCCGCCCGCATATCGTCGATATGATCAAAAATGGAGAAATTAACCTAATCATCAATACCGTAAAGAATCAAAGCAGCGCGATAAAGGACTCGTATTCGATCCGACGCGCCGCGCTTCAGGCAAAAGTGACTTACTATACGACGCTGGCAGGCGCGCGCGCGGCCTGTGTCGGCATTACCAACAGACGTGAACTGCAAGCGTATAATCTGCAGAAATTGCATATACAAACAACTCAAGGGAAGTTCTGAAAAAGGTAACGAGCGCTGATCAAGCAAGGCGGGATCCGGTGAAAGAGCGCAATTTATAGTGAGTAAATGAGCATTTTGGGTCTGATTTCAACACAGCATGAACGAGTGCAGTTGTTTTTCAGAGCTTCCCAAGGCATAAGCAATTAACTTTTATTATTAAGAAACCGGGTAAAAATGAAAGGTAATAAATTACAATGAGCACAATTCCTTTAACGGTGGCGGGAGCCGAAGCACTACGCAAAGAATTGCACGAAATGAAAACCATCCATCGTCCCGCAGTCATCGCGGCGATCGCCGAGGCGCGTTCTCACGGCGATCTTTCCGAAAATGCGGAATATGATGCCGCCAAGGAAAAACAGGGTTTTATTGAAGGCCGCATCGCCGAGCTGGAAAGCAAACTTTCCAGCGCTCAGATCATCAATCCGGCACTGATTAACGCGGATGGCGCTTGCGTTTTCGGCGCCACGGTCGAATTGGAAGATTTGCAAAGCGGTGAAACTGTCACTTATCAAATTGTTGGCGACGATGAAGCCGACATTAAGTGTGGGAAAATTTCCATCAGCTCGCCGATTTCGCGCGCTTTGATCGGCAAGTATGCGGGAGACATTGCTGAAGTTCAGGCACCCAGCGGGATACGGGAATATGAAATACTGGATGTCAAATATATCTAGAAAGCCGGTAAAACTCAGTTCTGAAAACTGCGCTTGGTTCGGAACGGCTCACGCTTTTTTTTTATACGTGGAACGCTCAGTTTTCTTGACAACTTCTTCCGGGTTGGGGCGATAAACGACGAAAATCTTACCGATATGCTGTACCGGTGCAGCGTTCAGCTTCTCACAAATCTCCTCGAAAAGTGCATTTCTGGCAATCCGGTCATCGACTTGAACTTTAATCTTCATTAGCTCATGGCTTATAAGTCCGCGATCCAATTCTTCGATAACAGCAGAGGATAATCCGGATTTCCCGATCATCACAACCGGATTGAGCGCATGCGCTCGCGCTTTCAGTTCACGCCGCTGCGCAATAGACAGTGTTAACATTAAACTCTCTTTAAATATATTATTTTACTTGATG
>JBDHRU010000097.1:0-9105 GCA_039807765.1 Nitrosomonas sp.
TAACGTGCGCAAGGCACTGTCAAACCCAATGATAAGCTTATCGATCGTAATCATTGTCTTTTATTTCGTCCATGAATAAAAATTGACGCACCATTATAGGATGATATGCACGCACTTAGGTACACTAAAATTTTACTCGTTTATAATTTCAACCCCATTTGTCTGGCCAGCAAAGTAACCGGATGCAGTACTTCGATATTCATCCCCTGCTCGTGCAATCCATTGGCCATATGCATGGCACAACCGATATTGGAAGTTACCAGGCATTGAGCTGCACCTTCCCTCATCGCAATTATTTTGTCCTTTAGCAGCATATCCGCAATTTCAGGTTGATCGATGAAATAAGTCCCCGCAGCGCCGCAGCATTGATCATTACCTGCCAAAGGCACAACCTCCACACCCGGTATACGGGCAATCAACCCGTAAGGATATGCTTGATCACGCAGCACATTACGCAAACTGCACGGCTCATGCACCAGAATTTTTTGCGGCAACGGCGCTATATTGACACCCTCCCATCCTTCGGATGTCACTAAAAAACGACTGATATCCATAATGTGCGCTTGATCACCAGCAACACCGGATTCAAGTAATTGCACACCACACCCCGATGCGGTGCTGATAATCGTGCCGAACTTAGCAAATACCGATTGATTTCGCCGCGCCAGCTTATTCGCCTGCTCCAGATCACCGCTATGCTGTTGGATAGCACCGCAACAAACCTGCTCCGATGGAACGTGAACCGTGTAACCTAATAGATTCAATACATAAATACTGGCATTCAAGGTTACCACATCGGTTATGCGCGCCACACATCCCAGAAACAAAGCAACTTCGCCGCGTATCTCGCCTTCCGCAGGATAAACCGGCTGCCAAAAATCGCTTGCAGCATTTTTCCCTTCCGCAGCCACTGCATAGGGAAACTTAATCGGAGGCAGTTGCACGATAAATTTAAGTAATCTGCTTTTTTCCACAAACCGCGATTCTCGCAACCACTGCAGCGATCTTCTCTTTTGTATGATGTAAAACAACCAGCGCAATCGATCCAGGCGAGCAGGTTGTGTAAGCAACAGCCTCTCCAGCGCACTTCGTATCGTTGATTTCTGGATCGCCGCCACTGATTCCGGCTGATTTACAATTAAAGCACGCGCCTCATCAATCAGCTTCCCATAAGAAACTCGATTGGGACAAACCGCTTCACATGCCCTGCATGTTAGACACCGGTCCATATGCTGAATAAATCGAGCATTCAATGGAATTCGTCCATTTGCAACGCCGCTCATTAAAGCGATGCGTCCACGTGGAGAATCCGCCTCCGATTTCAACACACGATATGTTGGACAATACGGCAAACACAAGCCGCACGAAACACATTGATTCGATTTTTCAATAATCAAATCTTTGGAAAGCTTTGAGAGCAATTTTTTCTCCACCTGAAGCATTAGTGCAAGGATATTTGGTCAATTATTCAAACTCATTTTAAGAATATTGTGCATAAATGCATGGCTATTTTATCACTTGTCAGAGTCACAAGAATTACTGTAAAATTAAATGTTATTTAAATTGATTTGCATAACTTACTGACAGGATTACAGGAAAAATATGGTTATTATCCGATTAGCAAGAGGGGGAGCAAAAAAGCGACCATTTTTTAATATGGTTGTAGCGAATTCGCGTTATGCTCGCGATGGCCGGTTTATTGAGCGCGTCGGTTTTTATAATCCGCGCGCTATTGAAGGTGAAGAAGCGCTGCGCGTTCAGTTAGACCGGGTTGCCTACTGGCAATCCAAAGGCGCTCAATTGTCGTCAACAGCAACCCGGCTGATCAAACAGTTTTCTGCTCATAAAGCAGCATCTGCAAATAGCTAAAGTCAATACAAAAGACACACCGATGGTGATCATGGGTCATATTATCGGCCCATATGGTGTTTATGGTTGGATAAAAGTTAATCCGTATACAGAGTATATTGATGGGTTGATGAAATACCCATTATGGTGGTTAGCCAAAGATAATAAAAACTGGCAAAGAGTACATGTGATTGCCGGTCGCGTGAACGGTGCCATTTTAAATGCAAAATTAAAGGAATATAGTGATCGCACGCAAGCACTGAGGTTACAAGGAATGCAAATTGCGATTCCGCGCGATCAGCTTCCCGATCTATCCGAGAATGGAAAGGATGGTTATTACTGGTCGGATTTGATCGGTACCGAGGTTTCGAATCTAAAAGGTGAGGAATTAGGTCAAGTTGTCGGTTTGTTTGAAACCGGTGCAAACGATGTTCTGCGCATACAGAATGTGAATAAGGATAAATCAGAAATCCTCATCCCGTTTGTTGAACAATTCATCATAAAAGTGGATTTGAAGCTTTCACGGATTACAGTTGACTGGGGCATAGACTACTAAGGTAAAAATCAATGCCTTTTGAATGCGACGTTATCACGCTATTTCCAGAAATGTTTAGCGCCCTGACGCAATATGGCATAACAGGAAGGGCGAACAAAAGTAATCTTTTTTGTCTTAACACGTGGAATCCGCGAGATTTTACCAGCGATAATTATCGTACTGTGGATGACAGTCCATATGGAGGTGGTCCCGGGATGGTCATGATGGCGCAACCGCTAGAAGGTGCCATCATACAAGCAAAAGCAAGGCAAAATATTGCTGGAATTGAGAAGCCCATAGTTGTTTATTTAACACCGCAAGGAGAGCGACTTGACCACAAAATGGTCACACAGCTCAGTAAATTGCCGGGACTGATCATGCTTTGCGGACGGTACGAAGGCATAGACGAACGTTTAATCGATCGCCAAGTAGATAGAGAGATTTCTATCGGCGATTATGTCGTCTCTGGTGGTGAGCTAGCCGCAATGGTTTTGATTGATTGCATCATTAGACAGATTCCAGGCGCACTGGGCGACCCGGAATCTGCCAATCAAGACTCTTTTGTAGCGGGATTATTGGATTATCCTCATTACACCCGTCCTGAGGTGTATCAAGGAAGCCGTGTACCGGAAATATTAATATCAGGAAATCATGCACATATCCGCCGCTGGCGTTTACAGCAAGCTTTAGGTAAAACTTGGCTAAAACGCCCTGATTTATTTGCATTAAAATTTGCGCAAGGCATGACAGTAGAAGAAGAAAAGCTATTGGAAGAATTTAAACAATCCTGTAAATCCAGGAAGAAAGAGGAAAAAATATTATGAACTTAATCGAGCAGTTAGAAGCAGAAGAAATTAAACGCTTAAATAAACAGATACCTGATTTCTCCCCAGGAGATACAGTTATTGTCAATGTTAATGTCGTTGAAGGCGATCGTAAGCGAGTGCAAGCTTACGAAGGTGTCGTGATTGCCAAACGTAATCGCGGACTGAACTCAGCTTTCACAGTACGTAAAATTTCCAGCGGAGAAGGTGTGGAGCGCACTTTTCAAACCTATTCACCCTTAATCGCTGACATCGAAATCAAGCGCCGTGGCGCTGTTCGCCGTGCGAAACTTTATTATCTCAGGGATCGGGCAGGTAAATCGGCGCGAATTCGCGAGAAACTACCTGCTCGCTCCAGTAGCGACAACAAAAACACAGCATCAGCGGAGTAAAAAACTTCCAGCAATAATCACACTGACCCGGTTACACCAACATAACTGGGTCAGCGATAGACTTCCACCAACCCTGAATCCACGCATTGTTTCTAATTACGCAAGAAGCTTGCGGCAGTGACATACTTGTCTTATTTAAGCAGCTCTAAAACATTCTCTGGCGGTCGACATAACTTGGCTTGATTTCCCCGTACTACGATGGGACGCTGCATTAAATCCGGATTGTCTATCATCGCTTTGATGATCTCATCCTCGGATGCCGCGACCAAATGACCGGCCGATGGTTCATCTTTTCTCAAAATATCACGCGCGGACAGATTGAGCTTCCCGATCAATTCACGCAATTTCTCAACCGTTAAGAGTGTTTCATAATAATTCACTGACTCAAATTCCGCACCACTCTCCTTGAGCAAGGATAGCGTTGCCCTACACTTACTGCAGGTGGGTTTCTGATAAATAACGATCTTGTCACTCATTGGATTGACACCCTCAAAGCTATCTACAAACAACAACAATTATGAGCAAATAATCAAAATTATTTCACACCGCACTCGGCTGAAATAGCTTTATACGCAGACGTTGAACCACTCAAACCGAATGTATCCACCGTTTCTGTTCCGCGCGCCGATGCGCCTTTTACCACTAATGAACTACCGCGCTTGATCGCATCGGTGATTTTGTTATCGGTCGCTTGATCGGGAGCCCACGCCGAATCATCCTGAGTAAACAACCGGAAATTCTGATTATTGACGATAACGGTCGCATCACTGCCTGGCTTATAAGGATAGCCCGCAATATAGCTGAAAACATTTTTACTTTTCTCAGCAGGACGATGCGTGATCAAAGCAAACACATCGCCACGTTTTGAATAGTTCCCTTCTGATTTTTTTGGCTGACTCACCATGTAGCAAACCTTGTTGTTATTTTCCATAAACATATAGGCAGTCCAGTCGCCATGCTGCCCGATCAGTTTCGGTTCGGCAGCGAAAACCGGGTTACACAGTGCGAAAACAACACCAGCCATGATCAATTTTGTACATTTCCGCTTCATTTTAAAAACCTTGAGAAATATTATCGATACGATTTCTAGCAATTGATTCAGAGTCAAGATAAAAGCATCTTCAATCCGAATTCTAGTAATAACTAGCAGCCTTCCATTTTGTAAATATAAAAACCGTTCTTGTTGATCTCATCAATAACATTTGCCGGAGCACTTTGGCTATGGCAAAAACTACATTCCCGGCTGGTAACCACCGCGTTGCCTTCGCCAATCGAACCAAGCCATTGCTTCGCATATTCAACGGCTTTCTGATCGTCCTTCACTGCGGTAAACACGTCAAAGTGCATGGTATGCCCATCTTTTGCTTTGACATAAGTATCGTAAACATGAATTTGCATAATAATTTTCCTTGAAAAAGATAATGTAAAACACTTAGCACACAAAAATAACGTGCTGCACTGTAAACAAAAAGTACGCCAACTATACCAATTTATCCATTAAATCGCCATGTCAATTACGTGACCATCCCATAGCTTCAAGCACATACAAAGACTACTTCCTTCTGGCCACGATCACCCCATCACGCGTCGGATTAATAAATGCATCGAAATCCGGGTCATCGAAAATCAACCGGTTATGCTCCATGATCGCCTTGGTTGAACCTTGCTCCGCGCCCTGAAAATCCTCCAAGGCAACCCGGCCATGCCACAGCACATTATCCGCGATATAAAGCCCGCCGGGACGTATCCGCTGTTTGGCCATCCGCCAGATTTCCGGATAATCGCCCTTGTCGACATCGTTATAACAGATATCGAACAATCCTTCGGTTTGCGCAAAAACTTCTTGCGCCAAGCCGACATTAAATTCGATACGCTGCCATAAATCGGCCGCGGCAAGATATTTTTCCGCACGCTCCCGATTGACCGCATCAGTGTCACTGCAAACAACACACCCGTCGGTACCCACTGCCTTCGCGAACCAGTACGCCGAATACCCATAGCCGCTGCCAAACTCGAATATCCGTTTGGCACTGATCATTTTCGCCTGGGTTTCAAGAAAAACACCTACTAAACGATTCACGATGGGAAAATTCTTCTGCTGCGCAAACGCTTCCATTTCAGTGAGAACCGAATGATCGGTCGATGTAACCAGTGTACGTATATACGCTTCGATTACAGGATCAACCGGAATAAGTTCGCGAGACTTCCGGTCGCCCCAGGATTGCATATCGCTCATGGATTTCCCCTCAAATTTTCCCTTAACGCTGATAAATCAAACTCAGCTTTTTGTTTGTAGCCGCTCATCGCAAGCGCCGTGATCGTCAACAACAGCACTGGCATCCTGCTGAAAATCAGAAATGCATCGGTCATCCCAGCCAGAACAATATAAGCTACCAAGCCCGCACCTAGTATATCCAGGCCATTGCGCTTGAATGCCTGATACCACCCCCAATATAGAAACAGCAAAGCCAGCATGCCGGGAATGCCAATATGCATGCCGATCTCGATCCAATCGTTATGATAATGCGAAGTTTTCTGAAATGCCGGCAAATCCTTATAAAGACCGCCTTTGTATGTCTGGATCGTTACGTCGAAATAGCGCCCCGGCATGCCAGTTCCATAACCCGTCAGCGGACGCTCGGCAATTGCATGCAAACCGACATCCCACATGGCCAGACGATAACCCAGGCTGGAATTATAATGACCTTGTTGCAACGATGCGATATCACTTTTTACCAACAGCAATCGCTCTTGAAAAACAGGACTGCTGTAAGCAAAAATCCCGGCGGCTATCAACAAAGCGATAAAAATGCCAACGAATTTCCGGACATCCATTCTGAAGCGCAAGTAAGCTTGCAACACGATGGCCACTAGTGTCGCCAGCAAAAGAACTCTGCCGGACTGATGAAATTGAATAAAAATTAATGTGAGCGCGACTATCCAAAACACACCTCCGGTCACTGCTGAGCGGTTCGCGCAAGCAAGTCCGGCGGTAACAATTGCACCGGCGCCGAGCATTGCGGAAAAACTCAGATAGGACATGTTCAGCAGCGCAACACCTTCCTCCCCCGTCACCAGCCGCTGATAAACACCTAAGCCTAAAACAATCAAATAACCCGTAACCAATCCGCCGATTGCCCACGGCGCACGATCTTTATTCAGCAGCGCATCAAGCGGGATCAGAATCAGCAAAATGAAATACTTCAGCCATTTCATCCGCCCATTGTCCGGCAATTCACCCCACGACAACCCGATTAGCAACAGCACGCATAACAACACAATCGCTTGCACCAAAGGCAGTTTGAGAGTTTGATGCAAGCGGCGCAGACCGCCGTCCATCAGCCATGCGATGATCAGCAATGAAAAAGAATAAATATTCAGATCACCGCGCCAGAATGCAATACAAATAAAAAACAGTGCAAACCGGATGAATAATTCCTGCCATGCGATCGGGATGCGCATAAAACCAGGCCCGAAGGATTCTTGATTAGTCTTCACGAAAGTTTGGAAAGCTGTGGCCGTTCATTCAGAGTTTCGCTTGGAAACCGGCTCAGCCGATGCATCCGACCGAGGTTCCACCGTCAATGGCGCAGATCCAAGCTGATCCATCCGCCACTCGCGCATCTCCAAGCGGCGTAGGCGAACAAAAAACATCATTAGAATTTGTAACCCTGAGGGCACCCCCGGTAAAATCCATACGGCGGAAACACGCTTATCCCTCCGCCACCACCCTCGCATCAGCTGCTTCACGATCACTCTAAAGCTTGCCGGACTATTGCGCATTGGATAACAGGATAACTGCGGCAATGGGACAGGCGTCAGCCAGTGAACGCCCCCGCCTTGCCGTAACACATGCTCAAGTGCCCCAGATAATTGGTCCGGCAATTCGGTCAGTGTATATTCTCCTGAAACCATCAGGATATTCTGGTATGTCTCGGGATAGCGGGAAAAATACAGTGCACGGTTACGTTCCATCAATACAAAATACGACCAACCGCGACCGAACGAAGCACCGCCTTTATGATAAATATACGCATCCGGGTGCACTCCCATGCGCCATCCTTGCCGGACCAATCTACGCCCGAAATCGGTATCCTCATAATAGCCGCGGCCAAATTGCGCATCA
Source organism: Nitrosomonas sp. (assembly GCA_039807765.1). Classification (GTDB taxonomy): domain Bacteria; phylum Pseudomonadota; class Gammaproteobacteria; order Burkholderiales; family Nitrosomonadaceae; genus Nitrosomonas. The sequence continues at coordinate 7,726 of JBDHRU010000097.1, forward strand.
AATCCACCCAGCGCCAGAAAAAGATCGCGCCGGACCAAAAAAGCATACCCTTTGAAGCGATAAGTCGTAATGTAGCCACCCGCCTGCCGCTGATAACGCTCGACTTTATAGCGAAAGAAATTATCAAACACGGGATTAATTACCGCTAACTCTTGATCAACCACAAAAGCGTTGCACAATAGCGGTAAAAAATTTTCACGCACCTCGGTATCCGAATTAAGCACCAACACCAAGTCGGCATAGGAACGAGCAACCAATTCATTGACAGAACGACCATATCCCTGATTTTCGGGTGCATGATGAATATGGAGCTGTTGATAGGACAAACCATCGAGCATCTCACGCGTTTCAGCGTTTGACGCATCATTCTGAACAAAAATAGTTCCGATCGACCGACCAAGATGGGTCACGACTGAATCAATACAGCGCTTGGTCAGCTGCGGCGCGTTATAGACCGGAATGACAACATCGACGGATGTGGTAAGCGATTCGCTCATATGCGCATCAAGTTCCGGCAAAACCCATTTTTCAGTTTGCATGACATCACTTCCCGATCCACTGAATCTGTTTTCTGCCGGCATCATGGATTACGTCGCGATTGCGGATAAGAGTCTTGATCTTCGCAAAACGAGCGAGTAAAGCCACCTAACGCGCAAGCTGTTCAAGCAATCCCACATAGCGAGGCAGCACATCGGCATCCGGATAGTCCAGCATCTCTCGTAAAAAATGCTGCCGGTGCTCTTCAATATAGAAAGAATCGCAACCACTATTGAGAAAATAATTGATTTTCTCATACACATCGTCGCGGCACTTCAACTCGGTTTCCGGCATGTAATAAGCCACCGCCGAGCGCGCTGCGATCAAATAATCAGCCGCCAGCACCGGTTTTTTTGCCCGCACGGCTTCAAACACCACGGAAGTCGCCAGATCGATGATGACATCGGCCCAGTTCATCAAATGCACCGAATGTGCATCATCGCCAGCGACGCGCACATTGGGTAATTTTCTGATGGAACTGTCCGTGGTCAGCGATTGCTTCCAGCCGCTGCGGGTATGCGGTTTGATCACCAGCTCCACGCCGGGAAGCCCGGCGATCATGTGAACCACTTCACCTACTTCTTCCCAAAACGTCGTGAAGTTGGCTTTTCTCAGAAACATGACAATTTTCAACCGGCTATCCGAATGTGTTAGCGGCGAAGGCGGCATCAATCCGGCGAGTATTTTCAGCCACTCTTCGCAGTAGCGCGGCGAACCCAATATCGCCAGCTGATTTTCATTCATAAAAGGACGGAAACGTATCGAACATAGCTCATTCGGCACCACCACCTTATCGAACATTGTCGCCGCCGAAAACGTGATATCGGGTTCAACGCGCCGTTC
>JBDHRU010000098.1:0-9050 GCA_039807765.1 Nitrosomonas sp.
AAACATTGGCGCTTGCAAGGCCGCATCGAAAACATATTCAATGAGCACTACCAAACCGCGGCATTCTACAATCAACCAGGGCGGAATTTTTTCGCCATGTTGCGTTATCAACCTTGACTAGGAGTTAAACATGCTGACTTTATCGCTTCGCCATCAGATCACTATCGGATTGTTGCTGGCCGTATTCATGATCCTCACACGCAGCCATCATTTCGCCACGCTGCATAACCTCGCCGACGCATCCTGGGCGATCTTCTTTCTGGTCGGTGTTTATCTGCGCTCCGCATGGCCGCTGCTGGCATTTTTTGCGTTAAGCTGGGGATTGGATGTTGCTGCTACCACCTGGGGCGGCGTCAGCGATTTCTGCATGACCCCGGCGTACATTTTTCTGCTGCCAGCTTATGCGTCGTTATGGCTCGCCGGGCGCTGGTACGCCAAGCGCCATCAATTCTCATGGCACACCATTCTGCCGCTTTCCATCAGCATCATGGTTGGTTTAACGCTGTGTGAATTATTCTCCGGCGGTGGATTTCATTTCTTCTCCGGCCGCATTGCAGAAACCAGCATCAGTGAATTCGGTGAACAATTAATCAAATATTTCCCGCTGTATATCGAGACCTTCGTTTTTTATCTGGGTGTCGCGGCTGCCGTGCATGCGCTCTTGACGTTCATCGCGCAGCAATTCAATCCGCGCAACACCACGGCAGGATAACGCCATGACCGATTCCGGGCGCGCAGAACGCCACCGCACACGCATGCAGCGCCAGAAAAAAGTCGTCGATGCCGCCATTGCGCGTGCGGATCGTGAAAAGGGTTTACTACTGGTTCTGACCGGTAACGGCAAAGGCAAATCCAGCTCGGCCTTCGGCATGCTGGCGCGAGCACTGGGGCACAGTATGCGCGTCGGCGTGGCACAATTCATCAAAGGCCGTTCGGATACCGGCGAGGAAGCATTTTTCCGCAAACAACCCAATGTCACTTGGCATGTCCTCGGTGAAGGCTTCACCTGGGACACGCAAAATCTCGAGCGCGATACGGAAACCGCACAACGCGGCTGGGCTGTGGTGCAAAAAATGCTGATTGATCCGTCGCTCGATTTGATCGTGCTCGACGAACTGACTTATCCGCTTAAATTCGGCTGGCTGGATTTAGCCATGGTACTGAACGATCTGAAAAACCGCCCGCCCATGCAGCATGTGGTGATTACCGGACGGGGCGCTCCCGAAGCGCTGTGCGAAGCGGCGGATACGGTTACCGAAATGACCGACGTCAAGCATGCATTCCGCGCTGGTGTTCAGGCGCAAAAAGGGATCGATCTGTAGCATCATGAGCCATAACCATCGCTTCAGTGATAGTGAACGTGCCGCCATCTATCGTGTGATCGCCGAGCGCCGCGACATGCGGCATTTTCTTCCCGATCCGGTTGATCCTCTCGTATTGAAGCGCTTGCTCGCTGCCGCCCACCAGGCACCCAGTGTCGGTTTGATGCAGCCGTGGCGGTTTATCCGCATCACCGATCCGCAGTTACGCACTACTATCGCTGCCATGGTGGAAGAAGAACGGCACCGCACCGCCGCTGCACTGGCGGAACGCAGCGACGAATTCATGCGCTTGAAAGTCGCCGGTATTCTGGAATGCGGAGAACTACTGGTCGTCGCATTGAGTGACCGGCGCGAACAACATATTTTTGGCCGGCGCACTTTGCCTGAAATGGATCTGGCTTCGGTGGCTTGTGCCATTCAGAATTTTTGGCTAGCCGCGCGTGCTGAAGGATTGGGCATGGGCTGGGTGTCATTGTTCGATCCCATGCAGCTGGCTGAATTGCTCAACATGCCTGCCGGCAGTAAGCCGGTCGCTATTTTATGCCTGGGTCATGTCGAAGCTTTTTATCCTGCACCGATGCTGAAACTGCAAGGCTGGGCGGAAGAACATCCGCTGCAGGAATTGCTTTTTCACAATCACTGGAACAATCCGACATAGCACACGCAATGAACACACAAACACTGATGGTTCAGGGCACCACGTCAGATGCCGGCAAAAGCATGCTGGTGACGGCACTATGCCGCTGGCTGGTGCGCCAAGGCGTGCGGGTGGTACCGTTCAAGCCGCAGAACATGGCGCTCAATAGCGCGGTTACCTGTGATGGCGGGGAAATCGGTCGGGCGCAGGCGGTGCAGGCTTTGGCAGCCGGATTAGCGCCGCATACCGATATGAATCCGGTATTGCTCAAACCCAACACCGATAAAAATGCGCAAATCATCATTCACGGCCATACGCTCACCAATATGGATGCCAGTGATTTTCATGACTATAAATCGATCGCGCTGCAAGCCGTGCTCAAATCGCACACGCGGCTCTGCACTCAATACGAACGGATCATCGCCGAGGGGGCGGGATCACCGGCAGAAATCAATTTGCGTGCCAACGATATCGCCAACATGGGATTTGCCGAAGCAGTCGACTGTCCGGTCATTGTCATCGCAGATATCGACCGCGGCGGTGTTTTCGCTCATTTGACCGGTACACTGGCGTTATTGAGCGACAGCGAACAAGCGCGTATCCAGGGATTCGTCATCAACCGCTTCCGTGGCGATAGAAAATTACTCGATCCCGGATTGGATTGGCTGGAAGGCTATACCGGCAAACCGGTATTGGGTGTTTTTCCGTACTTGCAAGGATTGCACCTCGAAGCGGAAGATGCATTACCGCACGCTAACAATTTTATTGCGCCAGCGGAACAACAGCATTTGCGGATTATCATTCCGGCATTGCCGCGTATCAGTAATCACACCGATTTCGATCCGCTACGTTTGCACCCGCAAGTTCACGTGCAATTTATCGGTCCCGGTGAAACCATTCCACCGGCAGATTTGATCATTTTACCCGGCTCAAAAAATGTGCGCGCGGATCTCGATTGGTTGCGTCAACAAGGCTGGGAATCTGCAATCCAAAGACATTTACGCTACGGCGGAAAATTGCTGGGAATCTGCGGCGGTTTTCAAATGCTCGGCAAACGAATTCATGATCCGCATGGTTTGGAAGGCGATGCCGGTAGCGCGCCAGGACTGGCATTTTTCGACATAGAAACAACATTGGAGCCACATAAGATTCCGCGCAACACGCACGGCCGGTTGACTTTCAACGACGCAACCGTGACCGGCTACGAGATCCACGCGGGGATCACAACTTATCACACACCTTACCAGCCGCTTGTTCATCTACCGCAGGGCCAGGATGGCGCAGTCAGCGATGACAGCTTGATATTGGGCACTTATTTGCACGGCATTTTTACATCTACGGCTGCTTGCAATGCATTGCTTACCTGGGCAGGATTGGATACACCAACGGTCGCTCCTGATTACCAAATGGTATGTGATGCCGCCATCGACCGGCTGGCTGACTGTGTCGAGCAATACCTCGATACCGCGCAACTGAATCGTTTACTCAACTTGGATACGCAAGTTTCATGACAGCCACTAAAACTTTGATTCTGGGCGGTGTACGTTCCGGCAAAAGCCGCTTGGCGGAGCGTCTGGCTGCGGAAAGCAACCTGCCAGTCACGTACATCGCCACGGCAACCGGTGACGACGATGAAATGCGTATGCGGATTGCTGCGCATCAGGTGCGACGGCTTGATCACTGGCAGGTTATTGAAGAACCATTGCAGCTGGCTTCCGTGTTAATGCAACACGCCAATGAAGAACGCTGTTTATTGGTCGATTGCCTGACGCTCTGGTTGACAAATTGGTTGATGCACCCGGAGGCCGAGCGATTCGATGCCGAACGTGCGGCATTTCTCCATGCACTTCCTCAGGTAACCGGCAGGCTGATTCTGGTCAGCAACGAAACCAACATGGGTATCATACCGATGGGAGCATTGAGCCGCCGTTATTGCGATGAAGCCGGTCAATTGCATCAGGCAGCCGCACAGTACTGCGACCAAGTGATTTTGACCGCCGCCGGTTTGCCTATAGTGCTGAAAGGAGAACCGTTATGACGCAACCGCCAACCTGCGATTGGTTGGAAGCGCCGCTGGCTCAACCCGGTGCGGACATGGGCCGGTTAGCGCAACGACGCCAAGAACAACTCACCAAACCGCCGGGGTCACTCGGCCGTTTGGAGGAAATCGCCATCCGGCTGGCTGCACTGCAAAACACGCTGCAGCCGAGTGCCGAGCACGCGCATATCGCCATTTTTGCTGCCGATCATGGCGTCGCCGTTGAAGGTGTTTCTGCATTTCCACAATCGGTTACCGCTGAAATGATCCGGAATTTTACCTGCGGCGGCGCTGCCATCAATGTTTTGGCACGAACCTTGGGTGCTTCCCTGGAAATCATTAATCTGGGAACGGTGCATGAAATGCCAGCGCTGGCAAATGTCAGAGATTGCCGTCTTGGATCGGGAACAGCCAATTTTATTCATGGACCGGCGATGACCTGGGAGCAGTTGAATCAAGCACTGACCGTCGGTTACGAAACGATCGAACGCGCACAAAAAGACGATCAGCAACTCTTCATCGGCGGCGAGATGGGTATCGGCAATACCACCAGCGCCACTGCTTTGGCGTGTCTTTTGTTGCATGAACAACCGGCGCTGCTGACCGGGCGCGGTACCGGATTAGATGCGGCAGGCGTCATGCACAAAACTGCCGTCATCAAACGCGCCATAACCCTGCATCGACCACAAGTCAATTCTCCACTGGATGCGCTGCGCCGTATGGGTGGTTTTGAAATTGCTGCATTGGCGGGCGCTTATATTCATGGTGCGCAACTCGGTCTGCCGTTGCTGATCGATGGATTTATCAGTTCAGCCGCCGCGTTGGCCGCCGAGCATATCGCACCGGGTTGCAAGGAATGGTTCATTTTCTCGCACCGATCTGCGGAATCCGGGCACGCTGCAATCCTCACAGCGCTCGATGCCGATCCGCTGATCGATTTGAACATGCGCTTGGGAGAAGGTAGTGGAGCGGCCGTTACGCTCAACCTGTTGCGTATGGCGTGCGCGCTGCATAATGAAATGGCGACTTTTTCCGAAGCGCAAGTTTCCCAGAAAAATTGACGCAACCACTACTTTGACGACTTATATCGATTTGCTGCGGCATGGTGAAACCGAAAACAGTCATCGCTATTGCGGCAGCTCGGATTATCCGTTGACTCAGACCGGCTGGCAGCAAATGTGGAAAACCACCGAGGATCAAACACCGCAATGGCAGCATATCACTGCTTCACCGTTAATTCGTTGTGCGGATTTTGCACAAGTGCTGGGTCAGCGATATTCAATTCCCGTCACATACGATAACCGTATCCGGGAAATTCATTTTGGCGCTTGGGAAGATCGTTCTACCGCTGAATTGCTGCAAAGCGACGCCGATGCGCTATCCCGTTTCTGGCAAAATCCGCTTGATCATCCGCCGCCTGATGGCGAACATTTACTGGATTTTGAGGCACGCGTTTTGTCAGCTTGGAAAGATATACAAGAACAGTTCTGTGGCAAAAGAATTTTACTGATCACGCATGGCGGTGTCATCCGGTTACTGATAGGCCATATTTTGCAGCACCCGCTTGAGCGGTTACTTGAGATCGATGTGCGCCATGCCAGCATGCATCATACTTGCATAGAACCGGGTCAGCCGCCACAAATCACGCATACCTGGAATCCTTCTGCATGATCCAGCCGTTTCTCATCGCTGTGCAATTTCTGACGCGGTTACCCGTGCGGTTGACAGCAACGATCACCGAGAAAGATGTTGGTTATTCGCTGCTCTATTACCCGCTCACCGGTTTGATCATCGGCTTGATTCTTGCGACATTCGGCTGGTTTATGAACAGCATGCCGCCGCTGGTCGCCTCCGCATTACTGGTCACGGTTTGGATCCTATTGACCGGCGGATTACACTTGGATGGTTTGGCGGACAGTGCCGATGCCTGGATCGGCGGATTAGGCGACCGGGAAAAAACCATGGCGATCATGAAAGACCCGAATTGCGGGCCGGCTGGCATATCGGCAATCGTGTTGGTCATCTTGCTGAAATTGGTTTCGCTGCACAGTTTGAATATCGCGGGTGAATGGATCGCCATTGTATTGTCAGTCGCCCTCGCTAGAACACTATTACCCTTATTATTTTTGACTACGCCGTATGTGCGGAATAACGGCTTGGGCTCGATGCTCGCAGCTTTTCAACCGCGGCAAGAAAGCATTTTCGTCATCATTCTCACGGTCACGCTGATATTTCTGCTGACCGGTAATCGTTATTTATGGCTACTGCTGACAGCCGTTGCCGTGTTCCTGCTACTGCGCAACCTCATGCTGCATCGCATCGGCGGCACAACGGGCGATACTGCAGGGGCACTGGTGGAAATCTCAGAAGTGGCGATATTACTAGTTGCAGTGATTGTTTTTATGGAATGATCCGATGCAAGACTTCAACGAATGAAGTCTTCTGGATACGGCATTTTCATTTTCTCGCGATTCAATAAGCTGATTTGTTGGTTCAGTTTATCGATATCCGACCAGCCCGATTGATCTATCGATGGAATCCAGCGAGCACGTATATAACCATTCTGGTCGATGAGAAACTCCATATGATCCGGTATCTTACCCCGACCAATGATATCCGGGTGAGTCAATGTCCGGCGCGATAATGCATAGCTGGCGGCAATTTCCGCCGCACCTTGCGTAACAACCGGGAATGGTAATTCTGCCGCTGCTTGTGTCATCTCATCGGCGCTGAGCTCATTTTCCGGAACTGCCAAAACAGCGATATCCTGCTCACTCAAGCGATGATACGCTTGCTTTAATTGCTCCAAACGGGATTGAGATTGCGGCCATGAGAAAATAACCAAAAAAACGGTTTTGTTGCCGCGAAAATCCTGTAACGTACCATTCACACCATTATTGTCTGTGTACGAAAAGAGCGGCGGCTTTACATAGGCTTTGTTGGGTATGATTTCCGGTGTCAAGATTCGCGCCTGATAACCACGCGATAGCGCGTGAATGTAATTAACCAGATCCCAGCGATCCTCATCGGATAGCTTATCCGCAAAACCCGGCATATCCGTGTTGACCATGCCATAGCTGATCCAATTGTAAAAATCTCCCGGCGTATGTTCCGCAGTATGCGGCTCGGTCAGCAAATCCGGTAATTTTGTCGATAATGTTCGAGATTTAATGCCATTACCCATACCCTGAAAACCATGGCATTGCACGCAATGCTGTATATACAAAGCAGCGCCATTAGCTATGGAAACAGTATCAAAAGGTGCCGGTGATCTACGATAAGTTTCCGGATAGGCCTGGATCGTCAATGGCGGTAATGCGATCGCAAGACCCGATACCAGCAATATCGCCGGAATACCGATTAAACGTTTGAGTTCCCAATTACGAAGTTTACCGAACAAAACCGTTCCAACTGCTAATACCAGAATCAAGATACCTATCCATACTTGAATTGCGACATTAGGCCGATCCCAAGTTGCAGTAATCGAAAAACGAAACGGATAAGGCCAATTTTCTATCGATGCATACTTCACCGGTGTTGTGTTAGCGATTATCGTCGCCAGCAATAGCAAGAGTAAAGCCAAAATAAATTCAATGCGCACCCATTTCCTTACTCCTGCCCTACCGGCATCTGCATCCACTACGCTCGTATTGTTTACCAATAACGGCAGCCAATGGGCACGCACGCGCGCTGCGATTAGAAGAATCACACCCAGAATCAATATTTTTATACTTAATAACCAACCATAGGGCGTTGCCACAGAGGCGGCGTAATAGCCTGCAAACATACGATCAGCTACCACAAAGCCGGTCACAATAATCAATAGCATCGCGGGTAAAGCAATAATAGAAAAGCGCGTTAAAGTTTCATATTCTGAAATATTTACTCGCTTATTTTTATCACTTTTTTTATTTTCGTAAACTAGCAGCAGAAAAGCCGGTAATGCACCAAACCAGACCCCTGCAAGAATAAGATGCAAGGTAAAGGGTGCAATTGCAAAAAGCGACAATTCTTCAGTCGCAGAGTGACTTGTCAGTGAGCCAGCAATCAATGGCAATGCAGCAATACCTGCACCTACAATATACCGCCAGCGCGCTTTGGGAGATTTGCGAAGATAGATGGCTATAAGCAACAAAAATAGCGCAAATGAAATGCGCCAAATCCATATTTGACCAACACGCGTATCTTTTATGAATCCCAGCCAAACATCCTGTTGCCAAATGTTGGCGGAACTTCCAGTAACCTGAATGATGGTCGTTGTCAGTATGACAACCAAACCAATTGGGATACTGACAGCCAACCACGGAAACAAGCGTTCCAGTTTCTCAATCCATGTGTCCAGGTAAGCTCGTTTTCCAGTATTTGTGATAGCTAAGAATACACAGCTACCTAACAAAATCAGATTTGCCGCAAGTTGGAGCCAACGCGCAATTGCCGCAATAACATCCATCATTTTTACTACATTTTATTTTTTATGCTGAAATCAAAGCTGGATTCTATGACATGGCCATCAACAGACATCACACGATAATGTACAGTGTAACGCCCTGACTCGATTGGAGGTAAGCTTAGTACAACTGATTTTGGGTCATCCGTAACACTTTCCGGAGTGTTTTCGGTTACTGAATTCTTATTTGAATCCCGTACTGTAACTGATGCATACGATCCTTCGATTTTTTCATTAAACCAAAGCTGTATTTGTTTAGGAGGCGTAGAAAGTGTGGCTCTTCTCGGCGGATCAGATTTGATTAATGCTGCGTGCGCCATTGCCACTTTTACTTGAAATGCGAAAGAAAGCATCATTAACAAAGAAGTAAGAACAAGAACCTTGCTAATAGTAAAAATTAACGATTTCTTATATTGCACAGTTTCCCCCAATTGTTCAAATTAAGCGTATTTTTTGATTCGTTTCATAAGGATGAGTTCAAAAAACCCACCCTTGTTTTATTACATATACAATCAAGCCGCGCCTTGATCAGCCGTTTTACGCTTGCGCAAGATGAAGAAAGCGGCAATGGCAATGATCAGTACTATCGGTCCAATAATCACTGCT
>JBDHRU010000099.1:0-9020 GCA_039807765.1 Nitrosomonas sp.
ATCTTGCCGTCGTCGAAAAAGCGCTGACTCATATTGACGCACCCCATATACAGGCTTTCCGTTTGGTATGTATCGAACCCCTGGCCGATGATCAGTTCCGTGCTACCGCCACCGATGTCGATCACCAGGCGTTTATTCACTTCATCGTACAGCGTATGCGCGACACCGGAATAAATGAGTCTGGCTTCTTCACGTCCAGCGATGATTTCGATCGGATGACCCAGCGCCTGATGCGCTTGCAGCAAAAAATCCGCGCCGTTGCGAGCCTGACGTAGCGTATTCGTGCCGACGGCGCGCACATTCACATGCGGAATCTCATGGATACGCTGACCAAAGCGCTGCAAGCATTCCAGCGCCTGTTGCATAGATTCTTTCGTCAACTCTTGCTTGTCGTTCAACCCCGAAGCCAATCGCACCATCTCTTTCATGCGATCGATGATTTGCAGACGGCCATCCGTCCAATTGGCCACAATCATGTGGAAACTGTTGGAACCTAAATCCACCGCTGCGTAGGACTCATCCATGTCTGGCACTCTAAGGGTGATAATATGTTGGTCGGTAAATACATTTTTATACCATCGATGCAAAAACATCAGCTGATCATCATGCGGCACGCCAAATCGGATTGGCGCGAAGAAGACAAACCGGATTTCGACCGGCCGCTGACAGCACGCGGCAGGAAAGCTGCAAAGCAAATAGGACGATGGCTGAAACAGCAGCAATTTGGTATCGATCAGATCCTTTGCTCACCAGCATTGCGAGCCAAACAAACAGGACAATTGGTGCTGGAGCAACTGAAATTGCCGCAGAAAAGCATGCTTTACGACAGCAGAATTTACGAGGCATCATTATCTGATCTGATTGCACTGATCTATCAATACGGCGAAGGCATCCACACCCTCCTCTTCATTGGCCACAATCCCGGCTTGGATCAATTGCTCTGCCATTTGTCCAATGCCCCTCCGCCTGTCAATCAATCCGGAAAATTACTCACTACCGCCGCAGTTGCCGTACTGGATTTCGATACCGTACCCATTTCGGCAAAAGCCCATCAGGCGCAATTGCAGTACCTGGTTAGGCCGAAGGAATTATGATTTCTTTTTATCTTTTTTCTTGCCGTTTTTCTTTTTCTCTTTATTCTTCTTTTTCTTGTTTTTGTCTTTTACTTTCTTCTTGTCGTCTTTTTGAGTCTTCTTTTTGCTTTTATCTTTCACTTTGCCGGTTTCGGACTGATTCGCGACTAAGCTGACGGCAACCTTCGGTTTTACAGTCTTCTTAGCCGCAGCCTGAACATCACCGCTGGCTGCGCTTGCTGGCTCGGCTATTTTTCCTTGCAAACAATCCGCCGCCGCTTGCTTGACTGCGCGCGCACGTAAATCGCCTTTAAACCCCGGTATCTTTTGCAGCTCGGTCAAACTAATTGCAGCCAGCGCTTCAACCGTTCTGATTTTGTGCTCAGCTAATACCTTAAGTTTCACCGGACCGATTCCTTTGACATCCGTCAACTTCACCATACTTTGACTCCTTTTAGCTGGAAAACTGGTTAATCAGCGTTTCCCTAAGATTTGTTCTTCAATCTATCCTTGAGATTAGCAAAAGGACTAAACGTCGCCACCGTTCCGGTTGGCCCGCTATCCGTGCGGCCCATGGCATCTCTGAGCTTGGAATGCTCATGTTCATGGCAATAGGTGCACAGAAGCTCCCAGTTGCTGCCATCGGGGGGATTGTCGTCGTGATTACTATTCTTGTGATGCACTTCCAATAACTGCAAATTCGTGTGATCGAAGGTGCGGGCACAGCCGCCGCAAACCCAGGGAAACAGTTTGAGCGCCTGTTCACGGTAGCCTTGTGCGCGTTTCTCCGCATTCCGGCGCGCTTCCAGTACGACTTTATCCAGCTTGCTCATATCTTTTGCCATCGCTTTGCTTCCTCAATGCCCGGTATACAACCTATCCACTTCAGTCTTATATTTTTCCAATACTTTGGCGCGCTTTAATTTGAGCGTCGGCGTCAGCAGCCCATTTTCCACACTCCACGGTTCGTGAATGACCGCCACCCGGCGTATTTTGGCGTAACCGGGAAATCCGTTTGTCTGTGATGTGATTTTCTCCAGTAAGATTTTCTCCATCTGATGCTTTTGTTGTTCACCGTCCAGCGTTTCCTCCAGACCATAATGCACGGCAAGATCCTGCCAGCGAACGGGATTCAATACGGCCAGAACACTTAAATAGGAACGCGCTTCACCGATCAGCATCACTTGTTCAAACAGCGGATCGCGTAGAATCGCCGTTTCCATATCGGCGGGCGGCACTTTCTCGCCAGTCGACAACACAATAATTTCCTTTAACCGTCCGGTGATGGTGACATGCCCCTGCTCATCGATCGATGCGATATCGCCGGTATTCAGCCAACCGTCCGGTGAGATCACCGCTTTCGTTGCCTCGGGATTACCCCAGTACCCCAGCATCACGTTCGGCCCGCGAACCAGCAGTGCATTGTTCTCCCCCAGCTTGACCATCACACCGGGAATCGGCAGTCCCACACTGGATGGCACATTGTCTTCGACCCGGTTGGCACACACCACCGGACTGCTTTCCGTCATACCATAGCCTTGCAGCACCGGCAGGCCAAGGCCGATAAAAATGCGCGAAACTTCGGTCGATAAAGCGGCGCCGCCGCTCATCACCATGCGCAAACGTCCACCCAGCTTGCCCAGCACCTTGTCGGCTACCAGTCGCTTGAGTATCGGCCACAAAATATGTGACAAGCGCCGGTACCCCCTGCCTTGCTGGAGCTCAAACTGGCTGTACCCGACTTCCACCGCAAAATTGAACAACCAGCGCGCAAAACCGGAACCCTCGGCGAGTTTTGTCCGGATGCCCGCATAAACCCGCTCGTAGATACGCGGCACTGAAATCAACAAGGTCGGACGAACGGTCAGCAGATCTTCCTGCAATTGCGGAATCGACCGTGCGTACGCAATCGTCGCGCCCGCCATCATCGGCACGTAATAACCCGACGTGCGCTCGAAGGTATGCGACAGCGGCAGAAAAGACAGCAGCACATCTTCCGGCGACACCGGAATCACTTGCAAGCAGCCGGCAGCGTTACTCAAGATATTGTGATGACTGAGCATAACGCCCTTGGGACGACCGGACGTGCCAGAGGTATAAATGATCGTGGCCAGCACATGGGGATCGCTAGGAATATGCCGCACCTCGCCGACCTGAGTCGATGACAACCAATCCATCGCGGCCACGATACGGACATTGTCGCAGGCATCGATACTATCCGGCTCAAATGGCCGAACGATAATGATGCGCTGCAATCTGACTACATCATCGTGTATGGTCAGAAACTGCTGCCATTGATGCGAGTTATCCAACAGCAGCAACTTAACGTCGGCATCGTTGATGACGTACGCGGCATTCTCAACCCGATCGTCGGTGTACAAAGGAATCACCACCAATCCGAGTCCGAGCGCCGCTTGCTCGAACATCACCCATTCCGGACAATTTTTCATCATCACCGCGACGCGGTCTCCCACAGCCAGCGATTCCTTAAGCAGCGCGGCTTGCCAGCGCGCCACCCATTGATTCATTTGCTCCCAGGTATAGCTGGCCCATTCCTCGCGGATCGGATCGAAATAGTAGTATGCCGCTTTATGCGGTGAACGTTGCACCCGTTCTCTAAAAAGACCATCCAGCGTTTTGGCTATTTCCGTCGGAATAGCACTTGCCGTTTCAGCTTGTTCGACTTGCATAATGTTCCTTTTTATATCGGAATTTCTATCAGTATTCTCATACTGTCAGCACCTATTTGTCCTTGTTTTGTTCATCCTCACCGTCACCACTGCCTTCCTCGTCTGAAGAAATACTTTCCACCATTTCGGCAGCCGCAGCGGCTGCGGCACTCACCGCCGCGACAAAACCAGCAGCCCCCGCACCGGTGGCGCTCGCCACGTGACCGATTGTTCCGGCAATTCCCGTATCCGCCCTTGTTTCGTGACCGAAGTCAGACGGAAAATCATCCACTTTAACCACCCGGCTGCGCAGATCTTTCAGCTTATTTAGTAAATCAGCTTCATCTTGCGTGATGATGTGCAGTTGCAATGCCTGCGCAATCTGCCCGTCGCCGTGATCAGTGATTTTATGCTGCTTGACCGCTTCGCGTAGCTTGGCCTCGATGGCACTGCATTGAATGACGCATTGCAAAGCCTGCTCCAACTCTGCCATGGGCTCGTTATCAGCCGTCGGCACAAAAACCCCGGTGGTCAACCGGTCGCGCACCGCGCCCGGCTCCATCATCAGTCTGGCGACTTCGTGCGCCAGCGCATCGGATGGTGGTCTGCAACGTTTGCCGAGCGGGAACACCAACGCGCGCAGCAGCCAGATAAAGGCGATATGCGCCGGAAAGTTGGTCAGAAATTCATCGAACGCTTGCTGCAAGCGGTACAAAGCATCCTGTATGGACCAATGCAGCAACGGCAAATCCGCGCCGGGGCGGCCGTCATCCTCGAATCGTTTCAAAGTGGCCGAGCACAGATACAGCAAACTCAAGATATCACCCAGGCGCGCAGACAATCGTTCGCGGCGTTTGAGCGAGCCGCCCAGGCGCATCAACCCGATATCGGCGATGCACGCAAAGCTGGCGGAGTAGCGCGCCAATTGACGGTAATAAGCAGCCGTTTCCGGCGCGCAATTTTCCGGTGCATTGTCTTTGATATAGTCGCCAAATAGCGCATAAACCACAGCGTTCACGGTATTGCGCAGGGTGAATTTGGTGTGCCCGATCAAGGCTTCGTCAAACGCCAGCGATGCGCTGTCCGGATTGTTATCATGCGTTGCGTTAACCTCTTTCAGCAAATAGGGATGGCAGCGGATCGCACCCTGGCCGAAAATGATCATATTGCGCGTCAGTATGTTAGCGCCTTCCACCGTGATACTGACCGGAATCTGCTGATAGGTGCGCCCCAGATAGTTTCTCGGTCCAATGCAGATGCCTTTGCCGCCGTGTATATCCATCGCATCGTTGACCGCCTGGCGTCCCCGTTCGGTCAGATGATATTTGACGATCGCCGACGCGACGGAAGGCTTCTCGCCCAGATCGACCGCGCTCGCGGTCATGACACGCGCGGCATCCATCATGTAAGTATTGCCGCCGATACGCGCCAATGCCTCCTCGATCCCTTCAAAATAACCGATCGGCGTTTTGAACTGCACACGTACCCGGCCATACGCACCCGCAGTGCGCGCCGCCAATTTCGCCGCGCCCACACTAGTAGCCGGTAACGAAATGGCGCGTCCGACCGACAGGCAGTTCATCAGCATACGCCAGCCTTGCCCGACACCTTCTTGCCCGCCGATGATCCAATCCATCGGAATGAACACTTCCTTGCCCCAGTTCGGTCCATTCTGGAATACGCCGTTGAGCGGATAATGACGCCGCCCGATATGGACGCCCGGTGTGTTGGTCGGAATCAACGCCAGCGTAATACCCAAGTCTTCGCCTTTGCCCAGCAACCGGTCCGGATCGTACAACTTGAACGCCAATCCCAGAATAGTCGCAACCGGCCCCAGCGTGATATAACGTTTCTCCCAAGTTACCTTCATCCCCAACACATCGCTTTGACCATCGTATTCACCGCGGCACACAATACCGAAATCCGGCATCGCGCCGGCATCCGAGCCCGCCTCCGGCGAGGTCAGCGCAAAACAAGGCACTTCCAGCCCCTTGGCCAAACGCGGCAAGTAATATTCTTTCTGTTTCTCAGTACCGTAATGCAGCAGTAATTCGGCCGGTCCCAGGGAATTCGGCACCATCACCGTGACCGCCGCCGTGCCGCTGCGCGAACCGATTTTCATCACGACTTCGGAATGCGCCAGCGCCGAGAAGCCGTAACCGCCGTACTGCTTGGGAATGATCAATCCGAAGAAGCCGTTGCTCTTAATGAACTGCCACACTTCCGGCGGCAGATCCTTCAGTTCATGCGTGATTCTCCACTCGTCGAGCATGGCGCACAATTGCTCCACCGGGCCGTCGAGAAACGCTTGCTCTTCCGTGCTCAATTGCGGCTTGGGATAAGCCAGCAGTTTTTTCCAATCCGGCTTACCGCTGAATAGCTCGCCTTCCCACCAGACCGTGCCGGCATCCAGTGCTTCTTGCTCGGTTTGCGAAATGGGCGGCAGCATTTTGCGGAAAATTTTCAGAATCGGATTGCTGACCAGATGGCGGCGAAGGAAAGGAATCGCCAGAATCAGACTGGCAACAGCAGCGACAAACAAGACGACATAGAAGAGAAACAAGAGCATGGCAATTTTCCTCGTAGTGAGTTAAACCCGGTCAACCTCGGTACATGATGACACGGCGTTGTACAAGACTTCAATCAGGCGTGTAAAATCCAGCAATCTTTTCAAAGCGCTACAGCCGCAAATTTACATGATAATCGCTCAAATCCCTACTGTAACGCCGAAGTATTATGCCGCGTTTGTTGTGGTTTTCATACACTCGCACCACCGCCAATCTTTAACTTGTTAAATTCAGGAAAAAATCATGTCCGATGACACACTGTCGCTTGCGCAAACACTGATCGCCCGCCGCTCACTCACCCCCGCCGATGACGGCTGCCAGGAAATTCTGATCGAACGCCTGGAAAAACTCGGTTTTCGTATCGAAAGAATGCGCTTCGGCGAAGTCGACAACCTCTGGGCGCGGCGCGGCGATGCGTCACCGGTGCTGTGCTTCGCCGGACATACCGACGTCGTGCCGACCGGACCGCTGGAGCAATGGGATAGCGACCCGTTTACACCCACGATCCGCGACGGCAAACTGTACGGGCGCGGTGCCGCTGACATGAAATCGTCGCTGGCCGCTTTTATCACCGCCATCGAAGCGTTTGTCGCACAACATGCCAGCCATCAAGGGTCGATCGCGCTGTTGATCACTTCGGATGAAGAAGGCATTGCGGTCGACGGCACGGTCAAAGTGGTCGAAGCGCTCAAAGCGCGCGGCGAATTACTGGATTACTGTATTGTTGGCGAACCCACTTGCACCGATGCACTGGGCGACACCATCAAAAACGGCCGCCGCGGCTCCTTATCCGGCAATCTGACGATCAAGGGCATCCAAGGCCATATCGCTTACCCGCATCTGGCGAAAAACCCGATTCATCTGGCCGCTCCGGCGATTGCGGAATTGGCGCAAACCGAGTGGGATCAAGGTAACGAATATTTCCCGCCGACTACTTGGCATATCTCCAATATTCACGGCGGCACCGGCGCGACCAACGTCATCCCCGGCACATTGAATTTGTTATTCAATTTCCGTTTCTCCACCGCCAGCACGGTCGAATCGCTGCAAAACCGGGTGTATGAAATTCTTGGTAAACATGGTTTGGATTATGACTTGCAGTGGGAATTGTCGGGCAAACCATTTCTCACGCCCAAAGCCGAACTGGCCAACGCCATGCACGCCGCCATCGTCGAAGTCACCAACATCGAGCCGCAACTCTCCACCTCCGGCGGCACATCGGACGGCCGCTTTATCGCCGATATCTGCGCACAAGTCATCGAATTCGGCCCGCGCAATGCGACGATACACAAATTGAA
Organism: Nitrosomonas sp.; assembly: GCA_039807765.1. Taxonomy (GTDB): domain Bacteria; phylum Pseudomonadota; class Gammaproteobacteria; order Burkholderiales; family Nitrosomonadaceae; genus Nitrosomonas. Next base: position 7,608 of record JBDHRU010000099.1, read on the forward strand.
CGAGCACGTGGCCGTGGAGGATCTCGAGAAACTATCGAGAATTTACCAGCTGATCATGGAAAATTTGTTGGTCGATAAAACTGCGGTGGCCGATTCAGATACCGATGGTTTTTGGGATAAATTGAAGAAGTATTTTTCGTTTGGGTGAGATAAAAATTGACGTGATTGAAATATCCACTTCCGGCCAAAAGCAGCTATTTAAAAGTGAAAAGTGGCAGCTTGAACCTGTGGTGGAAAGCCAAATTATTTTCTGACAACATCTTTCAAGAATAAATGTATTCATAAGCCCCTCTGTTTTTTGAGAGGAACTAGGCATAATGCAGTCAGAAATATACCTCTGAGCTTAGGAAAATTTCGGAATGTGAGATGGGGCGAATAAAGATATTATCCGAAGACAGGTCTGTATTTGATAGACTAAAATCTAACGGTCGAATTACATTCGAATTACGTAGATTGATGACGCAGCAATGGAATATATGCGTTTCTTGTAACACTCAAGTGACAGAAGGGCGACCTGTATTCGCAGGTTATGATTCTCAATCGACTCCTCTTTTCGTAGGCGCTTGCTGTGCACATAAACTTCATGAATTAGCAACTCCAGTCTATTGGAGTGGAAGTCTTGATCTCTCCCTACCTGACAATGTGGTTGTATGGCGGTATATGGATCTTGCTAAGTTTTTGGCAATCTTGAATCAGGGTGGTCTTTATTTTCCCCGAGCTGCAAATTTAGAGGATTCATTTGAAGGAGCATTTGGACTTACGAGAAAAGAATCTGAGTGGGACAATTTTTATTTAGATTTTTTTCGAAAGATTGTAGTTACCCACCCCCCCGGAATTAACATGCCAAACCTCTCAAAAGAAGAGATCGAGAAAGAAGCTAAAAGACTCCTTAAGAGCATTAAGTCTTCTTCAATGGAAGTACGAAATTTGCTAGTAAGCTGTTGGCACAGAAACGAAATTGAATCTGAAGCTCTTTGGCGCCTATATTGTCCACCTCCTGCCTCAGGCGTTGCAATCCGCACAACTGTAGGTCAACTTTGGAGTATTTGTAGTAATGAAAATAATGCCATAGTAGGTAAAGTCCATTATATGGACTTCAAACGATCATTCGCTTCGATACAAAATGAACGGATTTTTCAAAAGAGAAATTCATTAAGCCATGAGAAAGAAGTCAGGGTTGTTCTAAAAAACGATCTTAGGAATCCTGTGGACGGAAAAGTACTGAAATGCGATCTCAAATCGCTAGTGTCTGAGGTAGTTATTTCACCGTTCGCTCCAAGTTGGCTATTAGCGGTGGTGTCTAGTTCAATTGAAAAATTTGGATACTCGTTTAATCTAAAACAATCAGAACTTCTTGAGCGGCCTTTTTATTAAACAGCATTAAATAAAGTGAAATCAAATTAGCCGAACTAC
>JBDHRU010000100.1:0-9007 GCA_039807765.1 Nitrosomonas sp.
CGTTATCTGCATTCCGACATCGACACCGTCGAGCGCGTCGAGATTATCCGCGATTTGCGCTTGGGACAATTCGACGTGCTGGTTGGTATTAATCTGTTGCGCGAAGGGTTGGATATCCCCGAAGTCTCACTGGTTGCGATACTGGACGCCGATAAGGAAGGTTTTTTGCGCTCGGAGCGTTCATTGATTCAAACCATCGGCCGTGCCGCCCGGCATATTAACGGTACGGCGATTCTGTACGCCGACAAAATCACCAAATCCATGCGCGTTGCCATTGATGAAACCAACCGGCGGCGCGAAAAGCAATTACAGCACAATCTGTGCAATCACATTACGCCGCGCTCGGTACATAAACGTATCAAGGATTTGATCGACGGCGTCTATAACCATGAATCGGCGCAGCAGAATCTCAAGGCCGCGCAAGTGCAGGCGCGTTACGACGCTATGAACGAAACGCAGCTGGCCAAGGAAATTCAGCGGGTCGAGAAGAAAATGCTGAATGCCGCCAAGAATCTGGAATTCGAGCAAGCAGCCCAATACCGGGATGAACTGAAAAGCCTCAAGAACAAGCTGCTGATCGGTTTTAGCGATGTAACCTAAGAGTTATTTCTTTACTTGCGTGGAAGAAACAAAAATGAGCGTACCGAACGTGCGGTTCAAAGTTTTACTGGTAAAGTTGGTCATTACCATTTCTTGCGCAAAACGAATGTGGTCGCCTTTGTTGACTTTGGTTGTGGGCGCCGCGATCCAGAAGCGGTTGCCGCCGTTTTCCAATTCCATGTACGTATAACCGGTGGTGTCGATGACATCGACAACGGTTCCTTCGTTGTTCGCCATTTTTCCATCCGAGGCTTGTTGCGGTGCTTGCGAATCTTTCGGTTCATGGTGAATCGCCATAACCTGCGACGCATTGAGGAGTAAGCATCCCATCAGAACGATGAGAGATAGGGAAGAAATTTTCATAAGTGCTCCAAAGTGACTGTTTTGATGGGTGCGGTATCATACACCGCCTGCTATTTTGTTCCAATACCGGCAGCCGCGAATGCTTTGTCCTGGCGGACTTTTTCAAAAAAACAGATGGCGGCTGCGGCGGCTGCGTTCAATGATTCGGTTTTTCCGGGCATGGGAATAATGATGTTCTCATCCGACGCCTGAATCATTTTCTTGGATAATCCGGCACCTTCGTTGCCGAATACAAAAGCGGTGGGACCGGCGAGCGGGATTTCAAAAAGATTCCGGGTGGCTTGTATCGATGTAGCGATGACCGTTCCGGGAAATTGCCGTGCCACCTTCTGCAAGTCACTATCTTCATGGATGCGTAAAAAGAAGTGCGCACCCATCGCCGCCCTGAGTGTCTTGGGTGACCAGGCATCGGCGCATTGCGGTGACAGATACACATCACGGATACTCGCTGCCGCAGCGGAACGCAGGATAGAGCCCAAGTTGCCGGGATCTTGAATCGCTTCCAGCAGAACACTGAAAATTTCCTTGCTGGTAACGGCATCCTTTTTCAATTCCGGAATTGCAATCAGCGCGAGTATTCCTGAAGGTGTTTTGACCGGAGAAACCGTGCGAAACAGCGCATCGTTGGTGATCGTGATTTTAGGGAGCGTATGACCGAAGAGGATGGTGAGAAAATGCGCATTCTCGGTGTTATCAATATACGATTGACTGACAATCAGGTTCTCGGGTATCCCCAGTACGGAGCAGTAAATTTGAATCAAATGAATACCGTCGAGCAGCGTCAGACCGGTTTTCTTGCGATATTGCGATGATCCTTCCAGCTTGATCAATTGTTTGATGAGTGGGTGATCGCGTGATGTAATGACCGGCATGCTGGATTCCCGCGATTACCTATAGACCATCGTGACGATGCTGCCGGGATTAATGGTTTTTATAGCGGTATTCCGCGGATAGGGCATGCGCCTGCAACCCTTCTCCATACGCCAGCGTTGCCGCGATTTCTCCCAGTTTGGCCGCGCCTTGCCGGGAGACTTGAATGAGACTGCTGCGTTTTTGAAAATCGTAAACACCCAGTGGAGAAGAAAAGCGCGCGGTTCGCGAGGTCGGCAGCACATGATTGGGACCGGCGCAATAATCGCCCAAAGCTTCGCAGGCATAGCGACCAAGGAAGATGGCGCCGGCATGGCGGATCTTATCGGTCCAGTGCTGCGGATTCTCAACCGATAATTCCAGATGCTCGGGTGCGATTTTATTGGCTATTTCACAGGCTTCATCCAAATCTTTTACCTGAATCAGCGCACCGCGATTTTCCAGCGAAGCGCGAATGACATCTTTTCGTGGCATTGTGCTTAATAAGCGCTCGATACTGCTGTGCACCCGATCAAGAAACCCCGCATCCGGAGACAGCAGGATCGACTGCGCCAGTTCATCGTGTTCCGCTTGCGAAAACAAATCCATGGCGATCCAATCGGGATCGGTTTTACCGTCGCAAATAACCAGGATTTCGGAGGGTCCGGCGACCATGTCGATACCGACGATGCCGAACACGCGGCGCTTGGCGGCGGCGACGTAAGCATTGCCGGGGCCGACGATTTTGTCCACTTGCGGCACCGTTTCAGTGCCGTACGCCAGCGCACCGACCGCTTGCGCGCCACCGATGGTGAATACGCGGTCGACCCTGCTGATCGCCGCCGCTGCCAGCACCATATCGTTTCTTTCGCCATCCGGTGTCGGCACGACCATGATCAGTTCTTTTACTCCCGCTACTTTGGCCGGGATTGCGTTCATCAACACCGAGGAGGGGTACGATGCCTTGCCGCCGGGCACGTACAGTCCGACACGATCCAGCGGTGTGATTTTTTGCCCTAACAGCGTGTCATCCGCATCTGTGTATTGCCATGAGCTCAATGGCTGTTTTTCGTGATAACTGCGCACCCGCTCCGCGGCTTGTTGCAATGCCGTGCGTTCGGCAGGCGGCAGCGCCGCCAGCGCTTGCTGTAAATCATTTTGCGTTAATTCCAGTTCTTTGCCGGAGGTTGCACTGAGCCGGTCAAAGCGGTTGGTGTATTCGATCAATGCGGTATCTCTGCGGCTTCTGATGTCCGCAAGGATTTTGGCCACGGTCGAGTCGACCGCATCATCCTGCGCATTTTCGAACGCCAGCAGCTTGCCGAGATTGGAGTTAAAATCGGAATCGGTTGAATTGAATCGTTTTATTTGAATCATGGTGTCGATGAATTGCGGATAAGGGTGTTGCGAATGAATTTAGGGTTTGATCGCTGCGGAAAATGCATCCAGCACGGGCTGAATGGTTTCTCTTTTCAGCTTCAACGCCGCTTGGTTGATGATCAGCCGGGACGAAATCGGCATGATCTCTTCGACTGCTTTCAGATGATTGGCTTTTAACGTGTTGCCGCTCGACACCAGATCGACGATGGCATCAGCCAGTCCGACCAGCGGCGCCAGTTCCATCGAGCCGTACAGTTTGATCAAGTCGACATGCACACCCTTCGCAGCAAAGTGTTCCCGGGCGGTTTGTACATATTTAGTGGCGATACGCAGCCGCGCGCCTTGCCGCACCGCGGAATCGTAATCGAAACCGTCGGGCGCCGCGACCATCATGCGGCAGCGCGCGATATTCAAATCCAGCGGCTGATACAAACCGGCGCCGCCATGTTCCAGTAGCACATCCTTACCGGCGATGCCCAGGTCGGCGGCGCCGTATTGCACGTAAGTCGGCACATCCGATGCGCGCACGATCACTAGACGGACATTGGCGCGGTTGGTCGACAAAATCAATTTGCGCGATGCTTCCGGATCATCCAGTGCTTTAATGCCGGCAGCTTTGAGCAGCGGTGCAGTGTCTTCAAAAATTCGCCCTTTTGACAGGGCGATGGTAATAGCAGTCATAAATCCAGGATTATCCGAGGTTAGCGGCGGCAAAATCCCAATTGATCAGTTTGTCCAGAATGGTATTGACATAGTCCGCGCGGCGGTTTTGGTAATCCAGATAGTAGGCGTGTTCCCATACGTCGATGGTCAATAGCGGCCGGACATTTTTTGTCAGCGGTGTTTCGGCGTTGCCGGTTTTAACCACGGAGATTTTACCGCCGTCCAGCACCAGCCACGCCCAGCCGCTGCCGAATTGCGTCAATGCCGCTTGCGCGAATTCCTTTTTGCACGCATCCAGACTGCCGAACGCCGATTCGATCTTTTGCTTGAGTGCCGCCGAAGGTTCACCGCCACCATTCGGTTTCAGGCTATGCCAGTAGAACATGTGATTCCACACTTGCGCGGCATTATTGAAAATCGCCGCTTTATCCGCTTGTCCGACAGTTGCTTTGATGATCTGTTCCAGCGACTGTCCCGCCAAAGGATTGTTCGCTAGCAGATTGTTCAAGTTATCGACGTAGGTTTTGTGGTGTTTACCGTAATGAAAGCTTAACGTATTGGCTGTAATTACCGGTTCCAGCGCATTGTCAGCGTAAGGCAGGGGCGCCAGAACGTATTGCGAACCCGCTTGCGCGGCTTGGGAAAAATTATCGACATTGACATTAGACATCGTGGCCTCCTTAGTGAGTTTATTGTAGTAATTTTTTAGTAATTCAAACATTTGAATCCCCATTAGTGGGTACTTTTCGTTTCCGTAGTGAACGTGATTTTATTGTAACCTGCCAGGCGCGCCGCTTCCATCACGGTAATCACGGACTGGTGCGTGGCCTTGGCGTCGGCATTGATAATGATGAACGGATCTTCACGGCCTTTGGCCGCCGCTTGTAAGGCATCGCGCAGACTTTCGATACTGGCGGATTTGACCGGCGCCAGATTGATGGTATATTCGCCCAGTGCGTTGACGGTGATGTCGATGCTATTTGGCTTTTCAACGTTTTTGTCAACTTTTTCCGCATTAGTTTCCGGCAAGCTGATTTCAAGTTCGGCGAATTTCGAATACGTCGTGGTCACCACCAGAAAAATCAGGATGACCAGCAGCACATCAATCATCGGGATCAGATTGATTTCCGGTTCGTTACTCTGTTTTCCGCGTTGAAAATTCATTCAAATACCGGCTATATCAATGTCAATGAATATTGAGTTGGTAAACACACATCAGTGAAAAGCGCGCTGTTAAAGCAGGCGGGTATAATACCAGCAGTCCATCGATTGCAGCGTTCGAAATAAATCACACGATTATTGCACAGGCTATAAAATAGCCAGCCGTGTTTTCAGGGTGTGATAGTACAACATTATGAGTGGATTTTTATCGTTAATTTTTTACCGGTTACCGTGAAATGATTAAACCATTGGTGAGTATTGTGATGGGAAGCGTCAGCGATTGGGATGTGATGCAGCATACTGTTGCTGTTCTGGATGAATTTCATATTGCATATGAAACCAAAGTGGTTTCGGCGCACCGCACGCCCGATTTGATGTTTCAATTCGCCGAGGAAGCCAAAGTGCGCGGTATCAAATGCATTATCGCCGGCGCTGGCGGTGCGGCGCATCTACCTGGCATGATCGCCGCAAAAACCATGCTGCCAGTACTCGGTGTGCCGGTCAATTCCAAGCATTTGCAAGGATTGGATTCGTTATTGTCGATCGTGCAGATGCCGAAAGGCATTCCGGTCGCCACGTTTGCCATCGGTCAGGCCGGAGCGGCCAACGCCGGATTGTTCGCCGTAGCGTTGCTGGCGATCAATAACAGCGAGCTCAGCACGCAACTGAACGAATACCGGCGTAAACAAACCGAATCCGTTCTTAACGCCGAGTTGCCGCAATAATGCCGGTGATGCCAGGCGCCATGCTCGGTGTGCTCGGCGGCGGGCAGCTCGGGCGTATGTTCGTGCAAGCCGCGCAGCAAATGGGTTATCAGGTCACGGTGCTGGATCCCGATAGCGGCAGTCCGGCCGGGCGCATCGCGGATGCGTTTATCTGCGCGAATTATGACGATCAGGTCGCGTTGCAAAAACTGGGCGAGCAGTGTGCTGCCGTCACCACCGAATTTGAGAATATTCCCGCGAATTCGCTACGAAAGCTGGCCAAATCTTGTGTCGTCAGTCCGGATGCATACAGCGTTTCGGTAGCGCAAAACAGGATTGCAGAAAAACAATTTCTCGGTATCAATGGCTTTGCCGTTGCCCCGTTTGCGGTCATACAGCAGCCGGATGATTTTGCCGATCAGGATGTTGCGGACTTGCTTCCCGGTATTCTGAAAGTCAGCCAATTCGGTTACGACGGCAAAGGTCAGGTCAAGGTTACCACCGCGGCAGAATTTCCGGCGGCCTACGAGCAACTGAGCCATGCTGTGTGCGTGCTGGAAAAATTCATGCCGCTGAAAAGCGAAATCTCGGTCGTGGTTGCGCGCGGCAGCGATGGCAAAACGGCGGCGTTTCCGGTGTCCGAAAACCAGCATGTCAACGGCATCCTCGATATCAGCATCGTGCCTGCCCGGATTTCTCCGCTGTTGGCCGAAAAAGCGCAGACCCTTGCTGACCAGGTTGCGAAGCAGTTCAATTATCAAGGCGTGTTGTGCGTCGAATTTTTCGTGCTGCAAGACGATGAGCTGGTGATCAACGAAATCGCGCCGCGTCCGCACAACAGCGGGCATTATTCGATCGACGCTTGCGTCACATCGCAATTCGAGCAACAAGTGCGCACGCTGTGCGGCCTGCCGCTTGGCGCCACCACGCAGCTCAGTCCTGCTGTGATGGTCAATTTACTCGGCGACGTCTGGCGCAACGGCGGCCCCGATTGGAATGTCGTGCTGCAACATCCGGCGGTTAAATTGCACCTGTATGGCAAAATCGAAGCACGCCCAGGGCGCAAGATGGGGCATTACACTGTGCTGGGCAGCGATATTGAAACCGCCTTGAGCGAAGCGCTGCACATCAAACAACAACTTGAATCTAAATGAAGTAAATGCCATGACCGAAACCGCACTGTTTGAAACCACCATCAAAAGCCTGCCATTTTTACACCGCGGCAAAGTCCGCGACATTTACGCCGTCGGCGACGATAAATTGCTGATCGTGCAAACCGACCGTTTGTCGGCATTCGACGTGATCCTGCCGACTGCCGTGCCCGGTAAAGGCAAAATTCTGACTGCGTTATCGCAATTCTGGTTCGACAAGCTCGCGCATATTCTGCCGAACCATCTCACCGGTATCACACCGGAATCGGTCGTCGCCGAGAACGAGCGCGAGCAGGTGGAAGGGCGCGCGTTCGTGATCCGCCGCCTGAAACCGCTGCCGATCGAAGCCATCGTGCGCGGCTACGTCGTCGGTTCCGGCTGGAAGGATTACCAGCAAACCGGCGCAATCTGCGGCATTCCGCTGCCGCCCGGCTTGAAACTCGCCGACAAATTGCCTGGAGGTGCGATCTTCACGCCATCGACCAAAGCCGCCGCCGGAGCGCACGATGAAAACATCACCGTCGCCGAAGTGGAAAAGCTGTTAGGCCGGGAATTGACCGCCAAAGTCAGCGCCAAAGCCATCCAGCTCTATTCCGAAGCCGCCAATTACGCACTAGTGCGTGGCATCATCATCGCCGACACCAAATTCGAATTCGGCCTCGATGAGCAAGGTGAGTTGTACTTGATCGACGAAGTACTGACCCCCGACTCATCGCGCTTCTGGCCCGCCAGCCAGTACCACCCCGGCCAAAACCCGCCCAGCTTCGACAAACAATTCGTACGCGACTGGCTGGAAATACAGGATTGGAATAAAAAAGCGCCTGCGCCGGTGCTGCCGAACGATGTGTTAAAGCAGACTGTGGAAAAGTATCGGGAGGCGTTGAGGTTACTGATTTCCTTGCAACGCAATGCGCAATAAAACCCTTTACTTCCCTTTAAAAACCAAACCCTGAAACGAATTTCATGAATAGACAATGCTGCCATTATTGAACGTGAAGGCAGCGGTTATGTGTTTTTCTGTCCGCAGCTCGATATCGCCAGTCAAGGTGATACCGTTACGATTGAAATTCTGAATCATTCCCATATTAGACTGACCTGCCTATCAGCTAAGGAGCTTCTATGCTCGATATCGCTATCGACACCATCATTATGCGGCCATACGTATTCAGTTTTTTTGCAGCATTTTTGCTGGCTTGCGTGCCGCATGTGGGCTGGCGCAAGACGCTGATTTTTGCTGTCGTTGGCTACCTTATTGCATTTGCCTCGGAGAAGCTTTCGATCACTACTGGGTTTCCTTACGGCTGGTACTATTACATCGACGATACCAGTGAACGCGAATTGTGGGTGTGGGGGGTGCCTTTTTTCGATTCACTGTCGTACGTTTTTTTGACATATTGCAGTTACACGACGGCATTGCTCATTCTGTCGCCCCTAGCAAATAGAGGCGCGGATTTGATCACGCTGGAAACGCGCGCTATTCGGCGGTCGTGGGCTGTGCTGGTGCTGGGCGCTTTTCTGCAAACATTTCTGGACGTCATCATCGATCCGGTGGCGTTGCAGGGCAATCGCTGGTTTCTGGGGCAGATCTACGGTTACTATGAGAACGGATTGCATTTCGGCGTACCGGTTTCAAACTATGCCGGCTGGCTGCTGACCAGTTTCGTATTGGTGGCCGCTTTTCAACGGATCGACCGGAAACGCGACGAGAAGGCACCGCGTGGTGTGTTTGCGATGCCATTCCGCTCGCTGCTAGGGCCAGTTCTTTATTTGTCGGTGCTGATCTTCAACTGGGTGGTCACGCTGTGGATCGGCGAGTATCTGATTGCACTGACCGGCATACTGATTTTTACGCTGCCGATTGTGATGGTGATCGTTCTAGCTGCCTTGCGGATCAATCGCTACCGCGAAGAAGAACTACGGCAGCATGTGCAAGATTATCCTTGGTCGCCATTGAACAAGCCCTGAAGAATGATAATGCACCACACGCAGCGGTTTGACAGTGCTTAGAGTCACCAGTACACTCAAAAGCGATCAAAAAGACCGATTCTATTTCCTTCAAAATCAGCGAGAAATTAAATTCCATGGATATCAATGCCATTCCCGTAGGCGCCAATGTGCCCAGCAATGTCAACGTCG
>JBDHRU010000101.1:0-8950 GCA_039807765.1 Nitrosomonas sp.
GTTAACCCAACACCGATGAGCTAAACCATCTCTTAATTCGACCACTTTTTAGTCCAATATGTTTTGACGACGTACAGACCATATTTCACTTGCTAAACATTATGAAGATACTGCAAAGGAAATGCAGGCAAAGGTTGATGAACATAAAAAAATGCTAGCGGAATATGAAGCCCAGAGAGAAACTTATGGAAGACGAGGATTAGATATGGAATCCATGTGTAAGGCATTACTTCATGTTTATGGAGAAGCTGTAAATGAAAATATGAATTTGGCTGATTCTCATCGGAAAATAGCTGCAGAAATAAAATAATCTCTGCGAAGTGAACTAAGTTAATTTATTTCAAACAAATTCCTCATACTTATCTAAATTGAACAAAAGATGAGATCAAGTGCATACCATTGGTTACTGCTTTTTTTCATGCTATGGCTCCCAGTTCAGGGTGCTGCGGCGGCTGTGCTGTCGGTATGCGCAGAGGAAAAAAAATTAAACAGTCATCATGGTACAAAATTAGCAATAAATATTAACGACGATCATCATCACGCTGACTGCCATAAGCAAGTAACTGAAAATGCAGCCGATCATGTGCTAGCCAGCATTGCATGTGATGACACCTCTTGTGATGCATACAGCAACACACCGATCGTACCGAACTGTGCAGCATCAATGTTGGTTAATAAAACTTCTGCCGTGTTTGTTTTGAATTCCGGTCTCATTTCGTTTATACCGGAACAACTGCAACGACCTCCCTTGTATCTTTCCTTCTAAAAATCCGCCTGTAATTTAGGCAAAAATACCTGTTCGCATACCTTCTGTCGCTCTTTAAAGTAGAGCATAGGGATCGCGCGTATCTATATCTTCATTTTCAACTAAGAAAGACCTTATCAGTCAGGAGATGGGCATGTTCATAGTATTTGTTATCAATATTGTTGTTCAACAAAGAGATTTTCTATGGAGGCTGCAATGATCCGCGTCAGTTTGGGAACATTTGCCCTGATTGCGCTTGTGAGTACAGCTATTGCAAAAGAAGAAGATATTAAAACAAACAAATCTGGCTCAGGTATTTATTCCCACTCAGCCATTTTGCGTAATGAAACTCCACTACCCACTTTAGTTGTGGAAGCCCTCGAAAATAATCCGGAAATTCGCGCAGCGCTAAAAGAACGCGAAGCCGCTCAGCAGCGCATAGCGCCAGCAGAAGCGCTGGATGATCCGATGCTTGAAGCAGGGGTGATCAATGCACCTCTTGCATCGTCCCCGTTTAATCGCGAAGACATGACAATGAAAATGATTGGTTTGTCTCAACGGTTTCCCTTCCCAGGAAAACGCGGCTTGCGTAAAGAGGTTGCAAGTAAGGATGCCGAAGCTATTGAGCAGGGTTACCATGAGACAGTCAATCGTGTCATGCATGATCTTAAGACGGCCTATTTTGATCTCGGACTAACACTGGAAATGATCAAACTGGTTGAGAAAAACAAGCAGACACTCGAACATTTTCTACGCGTTGTTGAAGGACGATACCAAGTAGGGCAAGGAAATCAGGCGGATGTGCTTAAAGCACAGACACAAGTATCGAGAATGCTCGATAGATTGTTGAGCTTGGCTCGGGAGCAACCTATATTTGAAGCTGAAGTAATTCGTGCTTTGGGGCGCAACGTCAAGGGCGAAATCCCAACTCCAGCGCCACTGCATATTCATGAGGTGCCCCTGATTCTGGAATCGCTGCAGCAAGAAGCGTTAGCACAACGCCCGCAACTCCTGGCATTACAAAGTCTGATTACGCGTAATGAGAAATCCATTGATTTAGCACGCAGAGCCTATTATCCGGATTTTGATGTACGTCTTTCATACGGCCAACGCGACAACATGCTCGATGGCACTCGACGCGACGACATGGTCAGTATGACGGTAGCTGTTAATTTACCCGTATGGCGCGGTAACAAGATTGAGCCTCGTATTATGGAATCCCAGGCATTGCGCGATCAGGCAATCAACTTATATCAAGCCCAAAGCAATGAAATTTCGTCAAGGTTGCGCCAACAAGTAGCGATCGCTGAACAAAGCCTCAAATCGGTCAAGCTCTATCAGAGCGCCATCTTGCCACAGGCAAAACTGACAGTTGAGTCCGCATTGGCTGCTTATCAAGTCAATCGCGTCGATTTTCTGACCCTGCTCGATAATCAGATGACCGTATTTGATTATGAAACCAATCTTATATCCGCAATAGCCAATTACAACAAAGCAATTGCTGAAATCGATTTAATGGTAGGCAAAAGGCAACACTAACTGATAACGATTATGGAGCTTCCTATGCATACCCTTGCAAAACTAACCATTGCCGGTATTACACTGGCAGTCGCGATTTTTGCGGGTTTCTGGTGGGGTTATACACAATCCCAGACGAAAACCGCGGCTATTTCTCACCAAACAAACAACTTTGATAAAAAGATTCTTTATTATCGTAATCCGATGGGACTGCCCGATACTTCTCCCATTCCCAAGAAAGATCCAATGGGGATGGATTATTTGCCTGTTTATGAAGGCGAAGAATCCCAAACTGATAAATCCTTAATCAGGATTAGTACAGAAAAAATTCAAAAATTAGGGGTGCGAGCTGAAGCGGCATCAATGCGCCAGCTTATCCGTACCGTCAGGGCTGTTGCAACGATACAAGCAGATGAACAAAAGTTACATACTCAAGTTACTAAATTTGAAGGATGGATTCAACGTCTTTACATCAATACGACTGGCCAAGCGGTTAAGAAAGGCGATATGTTGATGGATGTTTATAGTCCTGAATTAATTACGGCTCAACAGGAGTATCTTATTGCTGAGAAAGGGTTGCAAGCAGTTGCAAACAGCGATACAGATACCAAGGCTGCTATGCAAAGATTGGCTAAAAGTGCTTTACAGCGTTTGCGTAATTGGGATATCTCTGAAATTGAATTACAGCATTTACAGCGCGGTGGTGTTACCAAAGAGTATGTCACATTAAGATCTTTAGCCAATGGCGTAGTTTTGGAAAAACCTTCCATTGAAGGAAAACGCTTTGCACCTGGAGAAGTGCTTTTTCAAATCGCAGATCTTTCTCGAGTATGGGTGCTGGCAGATGTTTTTGAGCAAGATTTAGGTCTGATTCATCCTGGACAAAAGGCAACCATTAGAGTCGACGCCTATCCAGAAAAAATATTTACTGGAAAAGTTGCTTTTATTTACCCTAAAGTAACGCCTGAGACTCGTACGGCAATCGTACGTATTATCCTTCATAACCCAGATGGCTTACTCAAACCCGATATGTATGCAAACGTAGAGTTTGCTTCATTTCATAATGATAATAAAGTATTAACCATTCCCGATTCGGCAGTACTTGATACAGGCGCGCGTCGGATGGTGTTGGTTGATCTAGGGGAAGGCCGATATGAACCGCGTACGGTGAAGTTGGGTATGCATGCGGATGGTTTTACTGAAGTACTAGGTGGGATTCAAGCCGGTGAATTTGTGGTGGTTAAGGCTAATTTTCTAATTGATGCCGAAAGTAATATGAAAGCGGCGATAAGCAATTTTAGTCATGCTTCACATAATTTCAAAACAGACGAGCTAATGCCCGTCAGTTCAAGTAAGCCTACAACAAGTACAACTACTGTTCATCAAGCGGATGGAATCATTAAAGAAATAGCCTCCTCGCGAAGTGTTATCAAGCTTACGCATGGCCCAGTCCCTAGCCTTAATTGGCCGTCCATGACTATGGATTTCAGCTTAAAGAATCCTTCATTGCTGAGTTCTTTAAAACCTGGACAGAAGGTAATATTTGAATTTATTGAGGAATCTCCTGGAGCATATGTAATTACTCACATATATCCTGCTGCAGGCCACAATCTCGGCCCTCTCCAAGAACATTAACATGGTTAAGCAAATTATCGAATGGTCAGTACGGCATGTTTTTTTGGTATTACTGGCTACTTTCTCAATCATTGCCTGGGGAGTATATGCTGTTTCAAAAACTCCAGTAGATGCAATTCCTGACCTATCCGATGTACAAGTCATCGTCTATACCGAATACCCGGGACAGGCTCCTCAAGTAGTCGAAGATCAAGTGACTTACCCGCTGACTACAGCGATGCTGAGTGTGCCTAAATCCAAGGTGGTGCGCGGGTTGTCTGCATTTGGGGTATCGTTTGTCTATGTCATTTTTGAAGATGGAACGGATATTTACTGGGCTCGCTCACGGGTATTGGAATACCTAAGCTTTGCAGCTAATAAATTACCGGAAAGTGTCAGACCCTCACTCGGCCCGGACGCAAGCGGGTTAGGATGGGTTTATCAGTATATTGTTACCGCTAAAGACCGCACATTGGATGAATTACGCAGTCTCCAGGATTGGTTTTTACGTTTTCAATTGGTCGCAGTAGATGGAGTATCCGAAGTAGCTAGTGTAGGTGGATTTCAGAAAACCTATCAGATCACGGTAGAGCCAAGGCGTTTGCAAACATATGGCATCTCCCTCAGAACAGTAATCAATGTGGTCGCTCAAAGTAATCGCGATGTTGGCGGGCGAGTGATCGAGCTCACCGAAACCGAGTACATGGTGCGCGGTAAAGGCTATTTGCGCGGGATCAGCGACCTGGAAAATCTAGTTGTAAAAGCCCATGAAGGTATGCCAGTGTTGCTACGCGATGTAGCTCGCATAGAACTGGCACCGGATGAGCGGCGAGGTATTACCGAATTTAATGGCGAAGGTGAAGCTGTTTCCGGCATTGCTGTAGCGCGTTATGGAGAAAATGCGTTAGAGGTCATCCACAATGTTGAAGCAAAAATCGACGAACTCAAACCTGGTTTACCGGGGGGAGTCGAAATTCAGTCGGTTTACAATCGCTCTGAATTAATTGAACGAGCCATCGCAACGCTTAATGAAGTATTGATTGAACAGGTCGTTATCGTGGCGTTGATATGCGTGGCATTTCTTATGCATGTCCGCAGTACATTGATTGCGATCATTATGTTGCCAATTGGCGTAATCATCGCATTCATTGTTATGTTTCATTTGGGGATCAATTCCAACATTATGAGCTTGGCAGGCATAGCACTGGCTATTGCTGAAATGACCGACGCAGCCATTGTAATGATCGAAAATGCTCACAAGCATCTTTCGAGGCTCGAGCCCCAGGCTCCTGCTTCTGAGCGCAGGAATGCAATTATCAAAGCATGTCAAGAAGTTGGTCCTACCCTATTTTTCAGTTTGCTGATTATCACTGTGTCATTTTTACCGATATTTGCACTTGAAGCCCAGGAAGGGCGTATGTTTCAACCGCTCGCTTTTACCAAAACCTTTGCTATGGCGGGCGGGGCTCTACTTTCCATTACTTTGGTTCCAGCGCTGATGTTGTTATTGCTCCGAGGTCGTATTCCGCGTGAACAGGATAATCCATTGGGAAAGCTGCTGATCCGCTTGTATGAACCGGTCATCCCCTGGATTATTAAATGGAAGAAAAGCATTCTTGTTATCGCCATTGCAGTATTGGGAGTGACTATTTATCCAGCTCTAAAACTAGGTACTGAGTTCATGCCGCCGCTAAATGAAGGCACATTGCTTTATATGCCCGTGACACTCCCGGGTGTCTCTATTACAAAAGCAGCAGAATTGTTGCAAACGCAGAACAAGATTATCAAAAATTTTCCTGAAGTTGCGTCAGTATTTGGTAAGGCGGGACGTGCAAATACCGCTACCGATCCGGCACCTTTGGAAATGACAGAAACAATTATTAACTTAAAACCTGAAAGTGAATGGCGGCCTAATATATCGCTTGAAAAACTCGTTGCAGAATTAGATCAGGCATTACAAATTCCTGGGGTAGCCAATGCCTGGACTATGCCTATCAAAAATAGAACGGATATGTTGGCGACCGGTATTCGTACGCCGATTGGTATCAAAGTCTTCGGCAATGATCTCGGTGAAATAGAAAAGTTAGGCAGAGAGATTGAGGCGGCTATAAAAACTGTACCCGGCACTACGAGCGCATTTGCAGAGCGGACCACGGGCGGTTATTACCTCGATATAGAACCAGATCGTATGGCGCTTGCACGTTATGGATTAGCAGTAGGTGATCTGCTCGAAGTCATTACAGTAGCGCTTGGGGGTGAAACGATTACCACAACGGTGGAAGGGCGCGAGCGCTATGGCGTGACTGTGCGTTACCCACGTGAACTTAGAAGTGACCCCCAAGCTATTGCTACACAAGTGCTGGTTCCATCCATGAATGGAATCATGATCCCGTTGGGTCAATTGGCTAAAATCAAGTTGATCCAAGGTCCACCCAGTATTCGTACAGAGAACGCATTGCTTGCTGCCTATATCTTTGTTGATATTCGAGGTAGAGATATCGGCAGTTATATTGCTGATGCGCAAAAAGCTGTGCTTGAACAAGTAGAATTTCCATCAGGATATTACGCAACCTGGAGCGGCCAATTTGAATACATGGAACGCGCAACAGAGAAGTTGAAAGTGGTGATTCCTATTACCCTTCTCCTTGTATTCATTCTAATCTATTTAAATTTCAACCGACTGACCGAAACTATGATCGTTATGCTATCAGTTCCCTTTTCTCTGGTCGGCGGTATCTGGCTGATGTTTTGGCTCGACTATAATATAAGTATCGCGGTGGCAGTAGGTTTCATCGGTTTGGTCGGCATTGCGGCTGAGTCCGGTATGGTGATGCTGGAGTTTCTCGATCAGGCTCTGACTGAGATGCGCGAGAAGCGTCAAGCCGCAGGTGAGGAAATCACCATTGAAGACCTTTACTTTGCAGTGACTGAAGGCGCTGTTACTCGGATACGTTCTGTCATGATGACTATTGCCGGAAGTATTCTAGGTCTGCTGCCCGTTATGCTGAGTAGTGGCACGGGTTCCGAGCTGACTCGGCGAATCGCGGCTCCGATGGTTGGTGGCATGGTTTCAGCGACGATATTGACGCTGATTATTTTTCCTGCAATTTATGTACTAGTTAAGGAAATATCGATTAAGCGCTCACTAAAAACATAAAAATTGAGAGGACGGTCGCGATGAAGAGAGACCCCCGTTATATCCCTGTGTTTTATTTTCACTGGCTGACGCGTTGGTATGATCCGGTCATGCGGCACTTATTTCCTGAGGAAGCATTAAAGTCTGCATTGATTGCGCAAGCCAGTATTCAACCAGGTCATGAAATATTAGATATAGGCTGCGGCACAGGCACTCTTACTTTGCAGATCAAACACACTCATTCGGATGCATTAGTGTATGGACTCGACGTAGATCCTGAGATATTGAATATCGCTCAAAGAAAAGCCAAGCAAGCAGATAAAACTATCCTGCTGCAACAAGGAACGGCGATTAATCTACCCTATCCGAACGAAAGTTTTGACCGTGCATTTATCAGTCTGATGCTGCATCACCTGCCATCGCAAGATAAGCGACGAGCGCTTACGGAAGCATTCCGAGTACTCAGGCCCGGCGGCCAATTGCACGTTATAGTATATCCCGTCAGCGGCAGTTGGACAAAACGATGTGATTGCATAAGAGAAAGTTTTGGCTCATCGTTATGAATAGCATCGTCAGTGCATTCTGAAAAACATTTAGATCATAATTCTTTCCACTTCATCAAGCGTCATATCATCGCGGCGCCGGTCATATAGCTGTGTGGTACGTGTACTGGAGTGGTTCGCCATAATTGCCGCTTTTTCTAAAGTTCCGCCATTTTTAAGGTAAGCAGTAATGCCGGTAGCCCTAAAACTATGATTGCCAACTTTTGTTGCGATACCTGATTTATTAATGTGTCTTTGTATCATGGCATGAGCATTGGCTTGTACTAAAGGAGAAGAGGTTAGTTGTCCGGTTCCGCGGCCAATGGTACGAAAAAGAAAACCCTTCGGATCATCACGCAGATTAGTCTCATTAATATAGGCACTTAAATACTCTTCCAGATTATGGTGACAGGGCATTTCATGTCGTTTGCCACCTTTTTCGTGCAAACGTACCCATAGCCTTCTGTTTTGCGTATAAACATCCTCAACTTTCATCGCTAAAGCCGCACCAATCCGAGCAAATGAGTAAACCATCAATGCAATCAGCGCCCGATCTCTTAAGCCTGAAGGTTTGCTGACATCGATGCTGTTCAATAATTGCCGGGTATCTTCACTATCTAAAATGGGAGTTTTACCGGTTTTAACGCGATGAGCAGGGCCTCTAACGGACGAGGCTGGATTGGTGGCTACAATTTGGCCGATTACGAGCCAATCAAATAAATGCCGTATAGCCGCCAAATGTTGCTTGACACTGGGTGCCGATAGTCGTCTGGTTTGTAATTCAATCCAAGCGGCTACATGTAATGGCTCAATATCGATCAATGACGCAACTTGAGCTTCGGTTTGGCACCAATTCATAAAATCCAGAACTGCGCGAACATATGCACGACGAGTATGAGGATTTCGAATATTGGAGGCAAAGAATTCCAAGAACCTAATTCTAGCTCGTTCACCGGATGCTGTGATCAGTGTCGGGCAGGAAATTTTTGTCAGTGCAGTTAGATTCGACATTTTTTGACTTGGTGAAAATGCATTCGGGATGAGTGAATTTTACACTCATCGATACATGTGATAAAGGACATTATCAAACATTATAACTATAATAATCAAGCATCCAAATTGCTTTTTATCAAGTCAAAAATGTCGAATATAACTTCTCTGATAAAGCTGAAGCATGACTGACTATATCTACATGGATCCGTCAAAATGGGACAACTACAATAACATCTAGCATATTCATACTCATACAGCTATTGGTGATATGGCAATCCTCCCATTTTTAACAGGAGTTTGCAGTAGAGGGTTTTAGTTTAAAAGCCTGTATCCCGTCAGCGCCAGTTGGACAAAATGATGTGATTGCATAAGAGAGTGTTTTGGTTCATCGTAACTTTAAAA
>JBDHRU010000102.1:0-8921 GCA_039807765.1 Nitrosomonas sp.
GGGGAAGGTGCGAGCGGCGAAGCTGGCGGTGCTGCAGCCGCAGATTCCGCAGACTCGGACACTTCTGAGGATGAGGAGGAGTAATTGCTTTACTCATCATTGCAGTAAACATATCGGGCATTTGCAGATATTACATGCAGGTAAAAATAAGTAAATGCTCTAAGCTTCCTAAAGTTTTGTGTAAGCCCGCCTATGGCGGGCTTTTTATTCCAGTTAGGTTTCTAATAAAATATGTTGGATCATTTTCCAAAACTGAATGCCGATTATCCGCATAGAATCAGAGATTATTTTATTGCAGGTTTTACTTTCTTTTGTGTTGCGGTTAGTTTGGTTATCGATGGCAGTGCCGATCGGGAAATGCAGAATGTGTTAGGTGTGATCGCCTGGGTTTTTTTGTTTGCCTTATTGATTGGCGAGAATAAGGAAGTCAGGATGCAGGTGATCATTGCGGTGGCATTTGCAACAGCAGGAGAACATTTTGCGTCAATTTATATGGAAGGTTATACCTACCGCTTCGGAAATGTGCCGTATTATGTGCCACCAGGTCATGGCATGGTGTATTTGACAGCAGTTGCATTATCGCGCTCAAGATTTTTTCTGATCAATGCCAGGAAGTTAGCTGTATTTGTGATTGTTGTAGGTGGCCTGTGGTCGTTGTGGGGGATCAGCGGCATACCCGAGCAAGGGGATCAAGTTGGCGCGTTTTTATTTTGCATTTTTGTTATTTGCCTATTCAAAGGGCGGTCACCGATGGTTTATTTGGGAGCCTTTTTTATTTGTACCTGGCTGGAAATTATAGGTACGGCGGCAGGTACATGGAGATGGGCATCAATAGAGCCGGTTTTCAACTGGACACAGGGGAATCCGCCAAGCGGTGTAGCTGCATGGTATTGCTTGGTTGATGCAGTAGCCATCGGTTTTTCCCCAAAGATTCTTAACGGTTTGCAGAAAATGAACAGCTGGTATAAAACATCACTTATTAAATAATTGTCTGCTTAAAAATTTCTGTGATTAAATTCGCAATATTAAGAGCTGAATTAATTCAATATAACTGTCTAAAAAGTTGGAAGGGATTGCTGTGACTGTTGTTCGCTTGCTTGATGGATCTGAACGCATTTTTGATCGACCTGTAACTGTATTGGACGTAGCTTCATCAATTGGACCAGGTCTGGCTCGTGCGGCAATTGCCGGAAAAATGAATGGAAAACTGGTCGATGTATCCAGTCCGATCGACAGTGATAGCGATCTTGCCATTATTACGGAGAAAGATACTGAGGGATTGGAAATTATCCGGCACTCATGCGCGCACTTGCTCGCGCATGCAGTGAAAGAATTGTTTCCAGATGCACAGGTTACCATCGGACCGGTGATTGCGGATGGATTTTATTACGATTTCTCTTATAAACGGGCATTTACACCGGAAGATTTGCAAGCAATAGAAAAACGTATGCTGGAAATCAGCAAGCGTGATTTAAAGATAGAGCGGAAAATCTTGGAACGTACGGACGCGATCAGTTTTTTTAAAGAGCAAGGTGAACATTACAAAGCTCAAATTATTGAGTCCATCCCGGGTAATGAAGATTTATCGCTATATTCGCAAGGTAATTTTACCGATCTGTGCCGAGGCCCGCATGTTCCTGCAACTTCCAGAATAAAAGCTTTCAAATTGATGAAAGTTGCGGGAGCGTATTGGCGTGGCGATTCCAATAATGAAATGTTGCAGCGTATTTATGGCACAGCATGGACCAATAAGGACGACCTGAAAGATTATTTGCATCGCCTGGAGGAAGCGGAAAGAAGAGATCACCGTAAAATTGGTAAGCAGCTTGACCTATTTCATACGCAAGATGAGGCTCCGGGAATGGTATTTTGGCATCCCAAGGGATGGCTGCTGTGGCAACAGATTGAGCAGTACATGAGAAATCTACTCAATCAGAGCGGCTATCTGGAAATTCGCACGCCGCAAATCTTGGATAAAGATTTATGGATACGCTCGGGGCATTGGGAGAATTTTCGCGAGAACATGTTTACCACGCATGCGGATGAACGTGATTTTGCGATCAAGCCGATGAATTGCCCCGGCCATGTTCAAATATTCAATCAAGGTTTGCGGAGCTACCGGGAGCTTCCGATACGTTTTGCCGAGTTTGGTTCTTGCCATCGCAATGAAGCATCAGGCGCGCTGCACGGTATCATGCGGGTGCGTTCGTTTACGCAAGACGATGCACATATTTTTTGTACCGAAGATCAGATACAAGAGGAAGTGGTAAGATTTATCGATCTGCTGAAAGCAGTTTACGCCGATTTTGGTTTCAAGGAATTGATGGTTAAATTGTCAACCCGGCCGCAAAAACGTGTGGGATCAGAGGTACAATGGGATAAAGCGGAAGGTGCGCTGAAAGCAGCATTGAGTGAAGCTAAGCTGGAATGGGAGTTGCAACCGGGCGAAGGTGCATTTTACGGTCCTAAAATTGAATTTTCGTTGAAAGACTGCATTGGACGAGTCTGGCAATGTGGGACATTGCAATTGGACTTTTCTATGCCGGATCGCTTGGGTGCAGAATATGTCGCAGAAGATAACTCGCGGAAAATACCGGTGATGCTGCATAGAGCCATTCTGGGTTCTATGGAGAGATTCATCGGTATATTGTTGGAAAATTATGCAGGTGCATTGCCGTTGTGGCTATCGCCTGAGCAAGTTGTCGTACTTAATATTTCCCGTTCGCAAGCCGATTATGCGCAGCAGGTTGCCGCACAATTGAAACAGCATGGCATTAGAGTTGCCTTGGACTTGAGAAATGAGAAGATAACCTATAAAATCCGCGAGCATAGCTTGCAGAAGCTTCCCTATCAAATTGTCGTTGGGGATGAAGAGGTACGAACAAATACAGTAGCCGTGCGCAATCGTGCAGGCGACAATCTGGGTCAAATGACTGTTGAAGCGTTGCTGGTACGTCTTAATGGGGATCTTTCTGCGAAGATATAAATTTATAAACAATTCTTGGAGAATTTACCATAGCTCAGGAAAAATCAGTACGCATCAATCAAGAAATTGATGTGGCGGAAGTACGCTTGATTGGTGTGAATGGAGAGCAAGTAGGTGTTGTCTTACTTGCTGAAGCAAATGCGTTAGCAGAAGAAGCGGGAGTCGATCTGGTTGAGATCGCGCCGACAGCGCAACCGCCGGTATGCCGCTTGATGGATTATGGTAAGTTTCGCTATCAGGAAAGTAAAAAGAAACATGATGCGAAAATTAAGCAAAAACAAGTTCAAATTAAAGAAATTAAATTCAGACCGAATACGGATGATGGGGACTACAACATCAAGCTGAAAAGCCTGATTAATTTCTTGAATGAAGGGGATAAAGTCAAAGTGACCCTAAGATTCCGCGGGCGTGAAATGGCGCATCAGGAATTTGGTATGCGATTGCTGGAACGGGTAAAAAGTGATCTTGAAGCTTTCGCAATGGTGGAACAATTTCCTAAAATGGAAGGACGACAAATGGTGATGGTATTGTCGCCTAAAAGAAAAGATACCAAAACTGATAAATCTAAAGTAACAGTGGAAGGTTCATCAGCAGTTTCGTAGAGAAAATGAATCAAATAATAAGTGATCGCTGGGTTGGGAAAGTTTTTCAATCGTGAAAACACCTGGTCTCATGTTAAAGAGGAGTATTTATGCCCAAAATGAAAACAAAAAGTGGAGCGGCAAAGCGCTTCAAGTTTAGAGCGAGTGGAAGTGTCAAACGCTCACAAGCTTTCAAACGCCACATTTTGACGAAAAAAACAACGAAAAATAAGCGCCAACTGCGTGGTACCGCTGCTGTACATGCCACTAATGCAGCTTCGATTCGCGCTATGATGCCGTACGCTTAAAGGGAGGATGTTATGCCAAGAGTAAAACGTGGTGTCACCGCTCATGCGCGGCACAAGAAAATATTGGATTTAGCTAAAGGCTATCGCGGACGCCGTAAGAATGTTTACCGTATAGCCAAACAAGCTGTTATGAAGGCCGGTCAGTATGCATACCGCGATCGTCGACAGCGTAAAAGACAATTCCGCGCCTTATGGATTGCACGTATCAACGCGGCTGCTCGTGAATATGGTCTGTCGTACAGTGTGTTTATGAATGGCCTGAAGAAGGCGAGCATTGCAGTTGACAGAAAAGTTCTGGCTGATCTGGCTGTGTTTGATAAAAGCGCTTTTGAGAAAATTGCAGCACAAGCTAAAGCGAGTCTGGCAACCTAATTAGGCGTAAGTAAATCGATATTGGGAGGTCGGGTAAAACCTGAACCTCCCTTTTTGTTGTGAACAAAATGAAAATAAGCTGTGCTGCTGATTAAATCTTGATGCTTTTGTCGATATGAAAAACCTGGAAGAAATTATCACTGAAGCCATTACCTTGATGGATAACATTGAGGATCCGGCTGAGTTGGAAAATGTCAAAGCGCGCTATCTAGGCAAAAGCGGCGTGCTGACTGAATTGCTCAAAGGGCTGGGTAAATTGCCTGCTGAAGAGCGTCCTGCGATGGGCAGTCAGATCAATGAAGCCAAGAACCGGCTGGAAGCGACACTTAAATCAAGGCGCAACGCCATTCAAGAAAAAGAGCTGGAAGCAAAATTAACCGAAGAAGCGTTGGATGTCACTTTGCCAGGTAGAGGCTCCAGCGTTGGCGGTTTACATCCCGTGACGCTGACATTGCAAAGAATCGAGGCATTATTTCATTCGATCGGGTTTGAGGTGGTTGCGGGTCCGGAAATAGAAACTGATTTTTATAATTTTACTGCGCTGAATATCCCGGAAAATCATCCTGCCAGAGCCATGCATGACACATTTTATATCGATAATGGCAACTTGCTGCGCACCCATACTTCGCCGGTACAGATTCATTACATGCAAAATAATAAGCCGCCGGTAAAAGTGATTGCTCCGGGGCGTGTTTACCGCTGTGACTCGGATGTGACACACACACCCATGTTTCATCAAGTGGAAGGACTGTGGATCGATGAAAATGCCAGTTTTTCCGCGCTAAAGGGTGTATTGGCAAATTTCATAGCGCAATTTTTTGAACGGGATGATTTACCGGTGCGATTCCGCCCGTCTTTTTTTCCGTTTACCGAACCTTCCGCGGAAATGGATATCGGTTGTGTCATGTGTGATGGAAAGGGGTGCCGGGTCTGTGGTCACACGGGTTGGCTGGAGGTGCTCGGCTGCGGGATGGTGCATCCCAATGTATTGAAACACGTCGCAATCGATAGCGAACGCTATATCGGCTTTGCTTTTGGAATGGGGGTTGAACGGTTGACAATGCTCAGATACGGTGTGAATGATTTGCGTCTGTTTTTTGAGAATGATTTGCGCTTTCTCAAACAATTCAATTAAATTAAACTCATCTACTTACTGGCGTTTGTAATAGAGTCTCATGAAATTTTCAGAAAATTGGTTACGTAGTTTTGTTAATCCACCACTCTCCAGCGATGAGCTTGCACATACATTGACCATGGCAGGAATCGAAGTAGAGAGTATAGAACCGGTGGCGGCGATATTTGATAAAGTCGTTGTGGCTGAGGTGCTGTCAGTCGAGAAACACCCGGAAGCGGACCGGCTGAAGGTTTGCAGCGTCAATACCGGTGCAGAGATTTTACAAATTGTGTGCGGCGCACCGAATGTCAGTACGGGTGTGAAGGTTCCGTGCGCAATGATTGGGGCAACTTTACCGGGTTTTACCATCAAAAAAACTAAGTTGCGTGGCGTGGATTCTTTCGGGATGTTGTGTTCGGCCAAGGAATTGGGTGTCAGTGATGCAGCTGACGGCTTGTTATTGCTTCCCGGGGATGCAC
The DNA here is from genome assembly GCA_039807765.1 of Nitrosomonas sp. Taxonomy (GTDB): domain Bacteria; phylum Pseudomonadota; class Gammaproteobacteria; order Burkholderiales; family Nitrosomonadaceae; genus Nitrosomonas. Next base: position 5,841 of record JBDHRU010000102.1, read on the forward strand.
CGGTGGGGGTGGATTTTCGCGGTTATTTCGGGCTGGACGATCATGTCTTTACTTTAAAGCTGACACCAAATAGAGCAGACTGTCTCGGCGTGTTGGGTGTAGCACGTGAGGTTGCAGCCATCACATCGGCCGGACTGGCTTTGCCGGAGAAAAAATCTGTCTCTGAAGAAATTAGCGATACACTCGTTGTGCAGGTGACGGTATCTGAAGCATGCCCGCTGTACTGCGGCCGGATTATGCGCGATGTCGATCTTGATGCACCGGTACCCTCATGGCTGACGCAGCGGCTGGAACGTAGCGGGCTGCATTCGATTAATCCGATTGTCGATATTACCAACTATGTGCTGCTGGAAACCGGGCAGCCGATGCATGCGTTTGATCTCGCCAAAATCAATGGTGCTATTCAGGTACGGTATGCAGACCGGGGTGAGCAAATGCAATTGCTGAATGGCAATCAAATTGACCTTGATCCCGGGATGCTGTTAATCGCCGACGAACAAAAACCACTTGCGCTGGCTGGCATCATGGGAGGATCGGATAGTGGGGTAACTCAAGGTGCGACGGATATATTTTTGGAGAGCGCGTTTTTCAGTCCGGATGCGATCAGCGGTAAAACATTTCAACTGGGATTCGGCTCGGATTCGGCTTACCGGTTTGAACGTGGAGTGGATTTTGCCGCCACGCGAGATGCTTTGGAACGCGCTACTTATCTGATACAAACGATTTGTGGCGGTAAGGCAGGCCCGGTGACAGAGATCAGACATGAGTTGCCGCAAAGACCGCCTGTCAATGTGCGCGTAGAGCGGATAAAACGGGTATTGGGGATTGATATCAACCAGCAGCAAATCAGCGATTACTTTAAGCGTTTGCGGTTCGGTTTTTCGCTAGGCGAAGGTGTTTTTACTGTCGTACCACCAAGTTACCGCTTTGATCTAGCAATAGAAGAGGATTTTATCGAAGAGCTGGCGCGGATTCATGGTTACGACTGGATTCCGGCGCATTACCCGGATGGCGGGATGGCGATGTTGCCGGCATCGGAATCCAAATACACTACGATGGATGTTAAGCGATCCTTAATCGCGCGCGGTTATCAGGAAGTAATCAACTACGCTTTTGTCGATTCTGATTGGGAGCTTGATTTGGCTAATAACAACCGCCTTATCGCGTTACAAAACCCGATTGCAAGCCAGATGAGTGTTATGCGCAGCACCTTGATTGGCGGTTTGATTGCCAATTTACAATTTAACCTGAACCGTAAGCAGACCAGGGTGCGTCTGTTTGAAACGGGGTGTTGTTTTATAAGAGATGACGAGAGCGACTGTAAGCAAGTAGAAAAGCTTGCAGGATTGAGCTATGGCGATGCTATGCCGGAACAGTGGGGTGTACCGGCGAGAAGTGTTGATTTTTATGATGCCAAAGCCGATGTGGAGGCTTTGTGCAAAGGAAAAGCGATTCATTTCAGAAAATTCTCCCATCCGGCATTGCATCCAGGAAAGTCGGCGCAAATAGTTATCGAGGATAAACCGATTGGTTGGGTGGGTGAATTGCATCCACGCTGGCAGAAAAAATATGGATTGCAGAGAAATACCGTGCTGTTCGAGATAGTGTTGGACAGTTTGATGCCTAGATCGCTGCCGGCAGTTAAAGAAATTTCTAAATTTCCACCGGTACGGCGCGATATTGCAATTATCGTCGATAATGATATCAGCGTGTATTCTTTGCTGGTCGCTCTATATGCGGAAAAATCAGCAATTGTGTCGGATATTTCGTTGTTTGATATTTATCGCGGCAAGGGGATGGATAGCAGCAAAAAAAGTCTTGCATTCCGGGTGTTGTTACAAGATACTGAGAAAACATTGACCGACGAAGAAGCCGATTCTGCGGTAGCAAGCTTAGTAGAAATCCTGAAGGACAAATTTTCCGCTGCGTTGCGTAATTAATTGATGCATGATTTTTACTTGTGCGTCGATTGGCTTTATTTGGTTTTAATTAATTCAGATTGACTCTGCAAAGATTGAATGTACGAGATAAGCTATTAATTTCTGTTTATTTAAAATAGAAATACTACTGTTTAAATGATTCCAATAAAAATGAATTGATAGCTAAAATTAATAATTAACGGAGCGAAGTATGGCGTTAACGAAGGCTGAATTAGCTGACTTATTGTTTGAGAATGTAGGGCTTAATAAACGTGAAGCTAAGGATATGGTCGAGTCTTTCTATGAAGAAGTACGTACGGCCTTACAAAATGGCGAGGGAGTAAAGCTTTCTGGATTCGGTAATTTTCAATTGCGTGCAAAACCCCAGCGCCCGGGAAGGAATCCGAAAACCGGGGAGGAAATTCCGATTACTGCCCGCCGTGTCGTGACATTTCATGCGAGCCAGAAGTTAAAAGCTTTGGTGGAGAAAAATTATCATGGAAAACAAAAAAGTAAATAGCGCATCATTACCGATTCCCACTAAACGGTATTTTACCATTGGAGAGGTAGGGGTGCTTTGTGGTGTCAAGCCGCATGTATTGCGCTATTGGGAGCAGGAATTTGCACAATTGAAACCCGTGAAGCGGCGCGGCAATCGCCGCTATTATCAACATGAAGAAGTATTATTGATATGGCGTATTAAAGAGTTGCTTTATGATCAGGGGTTTACAATAAATGGCGCGCGTAATCGCTTGGAGCATGATGAGGGAAACGAACGGATTCCAATGGAAGATATTTCTGCCAATCCACAATCTTCCGTGATGGATTTGCGCTATGTCCGACGTGAAATTAAAAGCATAGTGTCGCAACTGCTTTCGTGATGAGTATCTTCCTCAATAATTTGTTTCTGAAGGTTTGAATGTATTGTTTGCTATAATGCCTCGCTCGGGGCGTAGCGCAGCCTGGTAGCGTACTTGCATGGGGTGCAAGTGGTCGGAGGTTCAAATCCTCTCGCCCCGACCAAAGCAGATTTTTTTGATGATTTGCGGTACCGGGTGTGAAATTGATATGCCCGTTTAATTATACAGTTGCAATCTTAAATCTTACGATGCGCATATTACTTAGCAATGACGATGGCTATTTTGCACCTGGTTTGATCTGT
>JBDHRU010000103.1:0-8857 GCA_039807765.1 Nitrosomonas sp.
AGAGCTGCTTCCGGACCATGAACTCGGACAAGTTTCTGCGAAAATAATATTCGATTGTTCCCAGCTTGGCTTCTATTTTCCAGGTATCTTTACAAGCTTGGTTAAGCCATAGTCTATCCAGTGTCAGGCGGATAGCCAGATAATCGGCCATATGCAGCGTCGCATCATTTTCCGTATGGTAATCAGGATTATGCTGACGCCAGTTGATCATTCCCGACCAGCCTGGCAATTCAAGCGCCAGTTGCTGGATGTAGCTTTCCCATTTTTCTTGCGGGATTTCCAGATTGGTTAATTGCAAAATAATGCAATCGATCGGATCTTCCGGTGTTTCATCGACAATGTTCTGCCAATCCGGTAAATCGTGTAGAAATGGATTCACGTCGAAATGCGCTGTCGAGCGCCAAGCGGCATAAAGTCCCAGTTTACTGCGGCCGGGTAATTGCCATGCTGCAACACCTTCATCCAGCACCGACGCGCAGATCCGTATAATCTGCGGTCTTACAGAATAAAGTATGTCAATGCCGCTTAACGCCAGGACAAAGCTGCGTAAAGTAATCTTGTCACCTATCTGCGCAAGCATCGCATTCAGTTTTGTTTCGGCATCCATTCTCATTTTCTGATGTACTGGGATGCCTTCACCATTGGCTAGAGTCGTTTTAATTTTTTCCAACCATTCTTTGGCTTGTTCCTCCGAGAGATCCAGCATGTTTTCCGGATGCAAATCGGTCAGCTCAATGTTCAGTTTATGGAGGATACTTTCCCAAAGCTGTTTAATGACAACGCTTTGATCAGCAATACAAGCGAGCATCCGCGCACGGGCTTCTTTCGAAACATCTGCCTGGATGGTATGGAGAACGTTCAATTCTTCGATCTGCCAGTTCAACTGACTGATCGACAGCGGTGGCAACTCATGCAGCAGTGCGATTTGATAGATATCTTTGCGTTTGATTGTCAGATCGTTTGCATGAAATACAATTTGCCCGGATTGCAAGTGTTTTGCATGTTCGAATGCAGCTGAGAGATCCGCATCGGTAATTTTGCCTTGCTGATACAATTCCCGGTTCTTTGAATCCGGCAAATAACCATAAACACCTGTTAATTCTTCGTACGCTGCCACTCCTTCCTCAAACGGCAGATGCTGAAAACCATGAATGGTGTTGTGATGCACAAATTTATGCAGTGGACGCTGTCCCGGAAGAATATGATCCAGATGATCGATGGTTTCAAGAATATGGTGACGCAAATCATGAGATTCAGAAGTCATATTAGTTATCCTATTGAATACTTTGAATGATAGTGCCATTCATTTGATTCATAGTCGCCATTGATAAATCAATCAATGGTGCTGGCCATAAACCAAACATAACGATTAATACAACCAGAAACCCGGCCGCGATGAGTTCATATATTTTCAAGTCTTCGATGTTACGCATCTGAGGTTTCACCGGACCGGTAAACAACATGCCGATGGTGCGCATGGCGTAGGCCGTGCCGATCATAATACTGACCCCGAGCAGGATCATCAGATTGCCCCATTGCTGGAATCCGCCAACGATCGCATGCAGCTCTGCGATAAAACCGACAGTGCCCGGCAATCCCATGGCAGCAAACAAAGTGATTGTCATGAAGAGGGCAAAGCGCGGCATGACTCTGACCAAAGAGCTGTAATCCAGAATATTCCGGGTATGTGTGCGTTCATACAACAAACCGACCAGTAGGAACATCGCGCCGGCAACTAAACCATGTGCTGTCATTTGTAGAACCGCACCGATCAGACCGGTTTTGTTCATCGTTGCAATATCCAAAAGGATAATGCCCATATGACTGACGGATGAGTAAGCGACCATGGCTTTCATATCGGTCTGCCGCCAAGCCAGAACACCGCCATAGATCATTCCGATCAATGCTAATGAAATTAATAGCGTCTGCAGCATTTGTGTGGCTTCCGGCAGCATGACAATGACACGTATCATGCCGTAGGCGCCCATTTTGAGAAGAATACCGGATAGCAATATACTGACCGGACTTGGTGCTTGCACGTGCGCCAGCGGCAACCAGCCATGTAATGGAAAAATCGGCATCTTAACGCCGAAGCCGATCAAGAATCCGATCAAAACCCAAATTTGTTCGTTTCTTGGCATGCTCTGGGCGGCGATAGACATCGTAGACATCAAAGTACCGCCATGCACCGGCATATATTGACTGATAGCAATCAAGCTGATCAGCATGAAAATTGAGCCACCCATGGTATAGAGCACGAAATTCAAACTCGCGACATGACGGCGTGTACCACCCCAGCGATCAATGAGCAGAAACAACGGTGCCAAAGTTAATTCCCAGAAAATGTAGAACAATGACCAGTCCTGCGAAAGAAATACGCCCAGCATCCCTAATTCCAGCAGCAAGATACTGACATAGTAGCTTTTGATGTTGTGCGCGATGTTGAAAGAAGCAAGTAGTGCAATCAACGTTAGCAGGGCCGCCAATACCACCATGGGCAGTGATAATCCATCAACCCCCAATGCAAGAGCGGTATTGAGTTTAGGATTAAAAACAAAATACTCATAGAATTGTATTTGGCCATCCGATCGATCGTAATTTAGAACCAACCAGAAACTTAGAAGAAATACTATGAGTGCGATTAGATTAGCAGTGAAGCGGATTTGGCTTGCGTTCTTGCTTGGAATTAATGCGAGTATCAGAATACCTAATACTGGTGTTAGAAGTAATGTACTGAGTATCCCCATCGAATTATTTATCCTTTATTATAAGAATATGTTCTTATTGAAAATAATTTCTACATTATTGAATATTTCAATTTCAAGTCCTCAAGTGCGCCAATATTCGATTAAAAAGTAGAAAACTGTTTTCACATTAATAGATTCTGATACGCCATGATCAGAAACTACTAAATCTCTTCTGTTGAAAAGGTAAGCTAACACAATGAATGTGAATAAAAAGTGAAGGCTGCGAAGTATTAAAAATTCCTTTGGATCACTGATTTAGCTTGCCGCTGGTAGGATTGATATCGATCTGGTTGATCTTAGATTAAACAGAGCTTTTTCTATCTTTTTCTTTGATTCAAGAGTGAATATCCAAGACTTTCTTCATAAAAAAGTGCAGGCAAAAAAAGAAAAAACGAAATGCTGCTGATGTTTTTTGTGCTTGTATTTCGATGATTGATGCCTTAATCCGAAACTGATGAGATGATATTGATCAGATGCTTGGTTGTTTTTGAGTGACGACTTAGCAAGTTATTGTGTATACAATTTAATTAATGAAAAACTTTTGGTCGGGAATAAAAATAATTTGTGAATATTTTGTGATATTGGTATAAAATTCATGTGAAGTTTGTCGATTCTAAAATTCTGAATCTTTCAAAACGATCAAATTTCAATAAATTCTTCTTAGAGGAAGCTTTATTATGAAAACAAGCCAATTTCTTTTAGTTGCTGTAATAAAAATCTGTTTTATTTTGTTCGGTATTATCCCTTTAGTCAGCATTGCCTTATTTGGTACTATGCCAACTATGTCGCAAATGGATTCGATTATAAATTGGACGGGATTGAATGTAGTTAATGGGTCCATTCTTTTAGGGGCTATTACTTTTCTAGGCTATCTTGTTGTCGCAAGATTGTATGTAATGTCCAAAAGTAAAGCGCGATTCTCCTCGGTAAAAATTACTGCTTGAATCCGCTATAAGTCATAAGAGGAGTCAATATAAATAGGTATTGACTCCTCTTATTTCTCTTATTCATAACTAATACTCTCTTCACTCAATTAATATTTTCAATTAAGCGGTATTCTTTTTAAATTCCGCTAATACTTCAATATGCGGTGTGTGCGGAAATAAATCAATCAGTTGAATGTCATTGATCGTCCAACCGTTTTGGTGAAAAAACCAAGCATCGCGAGCGAATGTTTCCGGATTACAGGAGATATAGAGAATCGTCTGCAAGGCGGCGAAGCTGGAAAAAAATCCCTGGTGTTTTTTTAACCCGGCGCGTGGAGGATCAAGCACCAAGGTTTCAGCATCGTGTACATGTTTTTGTAACTTTCTCCAGGTCAATGGATTGAAGAGATCGGTGGCATGCACAGTCACTTTGTTCAGATTCTTGGCTCTCAATGTTTGAACCGCTTCATCATCGGATTCGTAAGCGATCACTTCGGTGCAGCTCGATGCCGCGATGATAGGAGTAAAATTTCCCGAACCACTGAATAATTCCACCACCTTACCCAAATGCGGGTTATGTGTCAGTTTTTCTTTCAACCACGCACGCATCCGGTTGTTTTGTTCCGGGTTGCCTTGTTTGAAAGGGCGCTTTCGATTCGCACGGATTTCCTCGAATTGCATGTCGTCATCCAGTTCGATAAATGGCCGATTGTCGTCGGAATAGGCTTGCCATGCCGGGTTGGGTAATTGCAGTAAAGTGGTTTTTAATAACCTCCGACAGGCATCATTGAGCACGATACAATCGCTAATGGGCGCGATTTGATAGGAATTCTCCGATATGAAGCCAAGCTGCTTGCCATCCGTTTTCAATTGGCAACGATTGCGGTAGCCGTAGAGCTGCGGGGAAGGGTGGGCAGAGCCGATATCGAGTGGGTTCGTATCAAATCCCACCCTTTGCAAGGCGTAAACAAAGCGCTTCCGTTTTTGTTCAAGTTGACTTGTATAATCGGCAATCATCCACGGACAACCGGTACAGGATCGTTCTGCCAAACTAACATCAGCATGAGGACAGGATGGTGTTTGCCGTTGCACCGAAGGTTGTATCAGGTGAGTCAGTTTTGCAAAAGCGAACTTCTTGTTGTTAAGGGGCTTGTCGATGACTTCGAATTCTCCCACATCGCCGGGCCAAGTGCCGTAGACAAAATAGGACATGTTATTCTGCGCGTTTTTGACAACCCCCAGACCTTTTTGCGATAAATGCGTGATAGTGCCGGTGAAATTCATCATCAGTGATTTTGAGTAACAAAGGAAAACCTGATGGCTAAGCTGTATGAAAATTTTAAAAAAGATCCTGGAACTCTGAAAAAAGAATTGACGCTGTTACCATATCAGGTGACGCAGTACGCCAGAGTTCCATTGCTCCTCGAAAATGCCTGCCGGTTATAGTTTATCAGAAGTGAGAAGATGAGAACCGCGGGTTATGGCGAACTGATCGCTTCGTTCTTATTACAGGGAAATCGATCAATAATGACTGAGAACACTTCATCGGTGGAAGAACTACTTACTACACAACAGCCGCCATCCTTGTGGCAAGCGTCGATTTGCTTTGGCGGAGTTTTTTTGCTGATTTCGCTGGGTATGTTTGTATTCGCGGTCAGTATTCACGCTGTTATCTTTCTGGCCTTGATCTGGGTTTGTTTGCAAGCGCGCTGGTTAGGCTATTCCTTTGATGCCATCCGACGCATGATGGATGATGGGATTATCAAGGCACTGCCGGCGATTTATATTTTCTTGCTGATCGGCATGGTCATTGCCAGTTTCATGCAAAGTGGCACAATTGCAAGCTTGCTATATTACGGCTTGGATTGGCTGAGTCCGAGCGCATTTTTGGCGGCTGGATTGTTGCTATGCAGTTTCATGTCGGTTGCTACCGGCACTTCCTGGGGTACGGTAGGAACGATCGGTGTCGTTTTGATCGGTATCGGTGATGCGATGGGTATCCCGTTGCCGCTGGTAGCCGGAATGATCATATCCGGCGCCACTTTTGGCGATAAGCTATCGCCAATTTCCGATACCACCAATTTGGCGGCGATGAGCGCCGGGACGAACCTGTACCGGCATATTGGCTCCATGCTGTACACCACTATTCCCACATTGCTGATTGTTTTAGTGGTTTTTATCGGTTGGGGAATGTATTACGGCAACAATGCATTGCCGAGAGCACATATCGATAAAATCCGCTCGGCTTTGGCGGGCGCTTATCAATTAAATCTGTGGATAACGCTGTTGCCGCTGCTACTGATGTTCGGCTTGAGTATCAAACGCTATACTGCAGAAGTCAGCATGACGTGCAGTATCGTTCTGGCCATACTGATTGCTGTGCTATATCAAGAGAAAAATGCTATTGATGTTATCAATACGTTGTGGCTGAACACACCCGGTACCACGGGAATTGACAATATCGATGATTTGCTCGGGCGTGGCGGACTCTACAGCATGGCATGGACGCTGTTGCTATCGATTATGGCATTGGCACTCGGTGGTATCATGCACCACGCCGGATTTCTGCAAGTCCTGCTGGCGCATGTCATCGCGCGAATCCAGCGCGTCAGCACGCTAATCGCTACCACTATTTTATCCGGATTGATCGGTAATATCGCCATGGGTGAAGCGTATATATCGATTATTCTGAATTGCCAGCTATTCAAGGGAGCATACCAGGAGAGAAAGGTGGACCGAGCTGTGCTGTCGCGCTCGGTGGAAGAAGGTTCCACTTTAACGACAGGGCTTATTCCATGGACAACGGCAGGCACTTTTTATGTCGCAACCTTGGGTATTCCCACATTGGATTATGCGCCTTATGCGTTGCTGAATTTATTGAATCCTTTAATTTCTATCATGATGGCGGTACTTGGTATTGGATTGCTGCGCACCAATAAAACAGTGCAAATTAATTGAGGAATGAACATGAAAGCAGAGTCAAATCATCGCAATAGCTGGAAAGAAATACTCATTACTCTGATAGCCTTGGTAGGGGGCTTTTTATTGTCGTTCCTGGGCTTCGGGTTGCTCTGGAGCGGTATTTCTTGGCATATTCAGCTGATCATGGTTTTGCCATTTTTCCTTTTGTCCTATGGGTTGTACCGTTGGAGCCACAACGCGACCATATCCTGTATTTTTATACTCATTGGCGCCGCACCGCTGGGTTTGTTGATTACGCGGTTCCGTGATACCAATGATTCGCACTTGTTGCCAATTTTGATCGTGAGCGACTGGATAATCGGCATACTTGCCGGTTTCTATTTTGGCAAACTATTGCAAAAACCACCAACCGATTCATTGTGAGGGGTGAAGCGACCTCCTTAAGCTTATAGCCTAAATTTAACTTTGAATCCATATGATACAATTCTCATCAATCTCGAAATTATTCCCTCTTCCCAGCTCCTAAGGATTATGATTTTTACTTACTTCAAGACTGGTATTGAGAGCCCAACCTTGTTTTTCATCAACCTGCACGCGTAGCCATGAGCCTTGACTGGCATTGGCAATGACTTGGGTGTTTTTTTTCAAGGTGATTAATAATTGCGCATGAGTGCTCGGCATTTTGCGCAAATTGGTATTCGTTTTAGTGTATAACTTTATCGGTGTATGAAACTCGAGAAGCACATTATTGTTACTAGCGGTTTTTTTGTGATTTGGAGTTGTTATTAAGCTGATCAATTGCTTGGCCTGGGCAATATAATTCATGGCTGAAGCGTATTGATCTTTTGCATAGTGCAGGGAAGCTGTTTCTACTAAATGCTTCGCTTGAATTTGCAGCACTTGATCCGCTGGAGAAATTTTTGTTTGTTTCAGGTGCGCAAGTGCTACTTCCGTTTCTGCAATGGCAGAAGCGGTGCCGGGTTTGGTTGCAAGTCTGTGTAATTTTACTTGTGTCCGTGTGGCTTCCTTATTGACTTCCTTGAGTGCGAGTGCTTGATTCTGCTGACGTATCTGTTGATTCTTGATCAATTCGTCTTTTTCCGCGAGCAGTTTTTCCAAGCGTGCAATTTCCCTTCTTAGATTTTCCTCTCGTGGAGATTGCACCGGCATCGTTTCGATCACCGGAGCTGGAATTTGCTCCTGAGCGGCGCACCCGGCAAGAATTAGAGCGAGTGTAATTAAGATCTGCCGGTGCAGTAACGAACAAAAGTTTTGGGCGGTGTCAAGCGATGTCACTCGTAATAAAAACTTCACAGTTTTATTGTTCCGCCATCGTGATTTATTCAGCATACTATTTCCCCGGTATTTTTATGACTGCATCTGTATCAACATTTGCAATACGCACCTAATGTCACAGCTGTTTGACTAATATTTTGTTAACTTGTCATGACCGGTAAAGCAGCTGCTTATTTTTATAGATAGAAGTAAGTCAAAATCAAGTGTATTCAAGAATGGTGTACTCAAGAATGAATTGGTTTTCTAGGAGCAGCATATATAAAGAGGTTTGCAGTATGCATCTTTATTGTTTCAAAATACAATGCAGTTCTCTATACCAGTATAAAAACAACTTATCAAATTTTATTTCGAGAAATTTTCCGAATACATCCTTGTAAGGAGATAACATGTACCAGCAAATATTGGTGCCGATTGATGGCAGTACAACATCTGAGCGTGCATTGGATGAAGCGATTATATTTGCACGGCAACAGAATTCATGTGTGGAAATAGTGCATGTTTTGGAGGATATTTGGTATTTCGATAGCGAAAATTATCTGAATTATGCTGAGTTGATGCATGCCATGAAGTGCAGCGGCGAGAAAATACTTGCGCAAGCGCAATCGAAGCTGCGGCAGGCCGGAGTAGTAGTCAAGACAAAATTACTCGAAGCGCATGGTGAACGAATTGCTAATGTCATTATGGCTGAAGCAAAGAATAATAAGGTAGATTTAATCGTGATCGGTACACATGGCCGATCCGGCTTTAGTCATATGCTGCTGGGAAGCGTTGCGGAAGGGATAGTGCGCACCTCACATATTCCCGTGCTACTAATTCGCGGCGGTTGATATCCAGCGTAAAAAAATCGCATACAAAAGTCAGGTTGTAGAATCTCTCATTTCAGAAAATCAGATTATGGAAAATTATGAAGCATTGCTAACGACGATAGCCTTAATGATGGGAGTTTCCTGGGCGAGCGGTATCAAT
>JBDHRU010000104.1:0-8825 GCA_039807765.1 Nitrosomonas sp.
GTTGTATGGGGGATCGGGAAATCGATCAACAGTTAGTAGAACGAGTTCAAGGCGGAGATAAGCATGCATTTGATCTACTAGTCATTAAGTATCAACGAAAGTTAGCGCGCTTGTTATCGCAGTTCATACGCGACGCGGCCGAAGTTGAGGATGTGACGCAAGAAGCCTTTATCAAGGCGTATAGGGCTTTACCTTCATTCCGTGGAGATAGTGCTTTTTATACATGGCTGTACCGGATTGGTATTAATACAGCAAAGAATTTTCTAGTATCTCAAGGACGCAAGCTTCCGACATTGCAAGGATTCGACAATGAGGATGCTGAAGATTTTGAAGATAACGGTCTTCTGAAAGAAATGAATACGCCCGAAAGTGAACTGATGAGTCAAGAAATTGCTCAAACAGTTAATCAGACATTGGATTCATTGCCTGAAGAATTGCGGACGGCGATTGTTTTAAGAGAAATTGATGGATTAAGTTATGAAGAAATTGCCAATATTATGAGTTGTCCCATAGGGACCGTGCGTTCACGTATATTTCGTGCGCGTGAAGCGATATCCGAACAGTTGCGTCCTTTGCTAGGGACAAGTAAAGACAAGAGGTGGTAATGTGAAAAGTAAAGTATCTGCATTAATGGATGGTGAACTTGATCAACAAGATGTTTCAAATATTATCGAAGCGATAAAAAAGGATAATGATTTGCGTGATGAGTGGAAAACGTATCATTTAATCGGTGATGCGTTACGGCAATCCTCGCGATTATCAATGAATATTTCTTCCACTGTTAGCTACAAGTTAAAAGCTGAACCGACTGTCCTCTCTCCCAATACATCCCGTACTACAGAAAAAAAACAAAAACACAAAGTCCTGGCGTTTGCGATGGCTGCCTCAATCATCGCGATGGTTTCAGGGTGGATGATTATGCATAATTTATATAAACCGCAGCAGATAATTGTGGCGGAGCAATCCAAACGTGACAATACTCTAACCGCCTCCCCCGCTGTAGTTACTTCCCCTCCCTTGATCCATAATTATTCTCACCCTCCCATTGAAATGAATGACTACCTGTTTGTTCACCGTGAGTTTTCTCCGGGAATCACAATGAATGGGCAAGTTACTAATGTCAATAATGTGACCGAATACCACGAAAGATATGGGAGATGATGAGCCACAGAATATTCGCACCTTTCTCGCTGTTTTTATTGGCATTAATCAATTTTCAAGCGGCATACGCACAAGAATTATCTCACTCGACGGAAGGTGCGCTTGACTGGTTAAAAAAAATGGCTGATGCACCGCGTCGGCACAATTATTCAGGAACATTTGTATATTATGCCAATGGACATGTGGAAACATCGCGTATTGTGCACAAGACTGATCAAACCGGTGAACGTGAAAGGATTGAAGTTTTAGATGGATCGCCGCGCATTGTTTTTCATAACAACGATGAAATGCAATGTTATCTTCCGGAAAGCAAAAAAATATTTACTGAAAAGCGTTGGTTTCGTAAGTTCTTTCCTGATATTCTCCCTTTTTCGCTTGATGAAGTTGACAGAAATTACTATGTCAAGGAAATCGGACGCGAACGGGTTTCAAGCTATGAATGTCAGATTTTGTCTTTAACACCGAGAGATCCCTTGCGCTATGGGCATCAATTTTGGATCGACGCAAAGACAGGATTGCTCATTAAAGCGGCTGTCGTCAACGGCAATCAAATCATTGAACAATTTGCTTTCGCACAACTGGAAATTGATGGGGAAATAGATTCCGACCAATTAAAACCGGGTCAAGCACTCATTGCGGATGATTGGAAGACGATGAATTTGCTGACTTCCATTCTAAATGAAGGTGAATTACATTGGCGGATCAATAGCCTGCCTTCCGGTTTCAGGAAACTGGTTGAAATGAAGCGTAACTTAGCAGAGAAAACCGCGCTGGTTGATCATATTGCAGTATCCGACGGGCTTGCCACAGTTTCCGTTTTTATTGAACCGGTTAGTAAGGACACGCCATCACCGGTTTCTGGTTTTTTTACCAGCCGTGGCGCCATCAATATTTATGTTCGTACGCTCGGTGATAATAAAATAACAACGGTCGGTGAAGTTCCGCTGAAAACCATTAAACTGATAGGCGATTCTGTTGTTAGAAAAAATTAATTTCCGCAAGCTAAAGCACACTAAACTTGCAAAAATCCCCGGCTTTTCCAATATATTCATCAGCAAGAATTGAACATTCCCTCGCTTCGAAGATATAAAGAGCTATGTAACCCCTGCGGATTGTTGCACAACGTAAAGTAAGGACAAAAATCATGCTTCGATCAATAATAATTTTATTGTTTCTGTATACCGCATCAGCGTTCGCGCAAACCAATCAATTGCCGGATTTTACCGGGCTTGTGGAGAAGCATGGCACCGCAGTGGTGAATATCAGTGCTGTGCAAAATGCCAATGTGGTGAGTAGCCAGGTGCTGCCTGAAATGCCAGGTATTCCGGAAAATTCACCGTTTTATGATTTTTTCAAGCGGCATATGCAGCCATTCCCGGCACCGAGGAAATCCGAGCCTAAATCGTTGGGGTCCGGTTTTATCATCAGTTCGGATGGTTATATTCTGACCAATGCGCATGTCGTCGAAACGGCGGATGAGATTACGGTAAAGCTGAATGATAAGCGTGAGTTTGCCGCCGAGATTGTCGGTACTGACCGGAAAACCGACATTGCCTTGATCAAAATCAATGCCACTGGTTTACCCAAAGTCACACAGGGAAATCCGGAAAATCTCAAAGTCGGTGAATGGGTGGTGGCGATCGGTTCGCCGTTCGGTTTCGAACATAGCGTGACGGCCGGTATCGTGAGCGCAAAAGGCCGTTCTCTGGCGCAGGAGAATTATGTTCCGTTTATACAGACCGATGTGGCGATCAATCCGGGAAACTCCGGCGGTCCGTTATTCAATATGCGCGGTGAGGTGGTCGGAATCAATTCCCAGATTTACAGCCGGACGGGCGGGTTTATGGGATTGTCGTTTGCCATACCGATTAATGTCGCCACTGAAATCGCGGATCAACTGAAGGCTAACGGTAAAGTCAGCCGGGGAAGGATCGGTGTCATGATTCAAGAAGTTACCAAAGAACTCGCGGAATCTTTCGGTTTGTCCGACAGTAACGGCGCGCTGGTCGTGTCAGTGGAGAAAGGCGGTCCTGCCGATCAAGCGGGGATCAAGCCGCGCGACATCATTTTGAAGTTTGACGAGAAAGAAGTTGCTACCTCCTCGGATTTGCCGCGCATCGTCGGCAATACCAAACCCAAATCCAAAGTGTCGATTGAGGTTTGGCGAGACGGTGCTTTGAAAATAGTTAAAGTCGAGGTCGGAGAAACGCCTTCCGATGATGCAGCGGAGAACCGCAAGCACAAACCGGGTAAAAAGCAGAGTGCATCGAATCGCCTGGGGTTGGTGTTAAGCGAAATCACCGAAGAGCAACAGAAACAACTGGAAATTGCTAGCGGATTGTTGGTTGAAGACATGCAATCGGGTATTGCCAGTCGCTCCGGAATCCGTATCGGCGATATTATTCTTGGTTTAAACAGTAAAGATGTGAAAACGGTTGAGCAGTTTAATGAGTTGCTGAATCAGGTCAAAAGTGGAAAAAATATTGCCCTGCTTGTGAAAAGAGGGGATGTCACTACTTTCATCACCATGAAGCTGAGCGATGACGATAAGAAAGAATGACGCTGTTTCGTCAGATGTGGATCAGGCGAGAAAACTGATCATATACGGCCGGGAAGAGTGTCATCTTTGCCAGGATATGGTGCTTGCGCTGCAGAACCTGCAAGCGCAGGTACCATTTGATTTTCAGATCATCGATATCGATTCCGATCCGGAACTTGCGGAGTGTTACGGAGATAAAATTCCTGTGTTGTTTTCCCCATTTACCCGCCGGGAGATCTGCCATTATTTTCTCGATTTAGCAGCTTTAGATGATTATCTTGCTAAATTTCGTTAGAATGCTGCCTCTTTTAACTGTCAATACAATATTTTAATTTTCAGTCTGCTGGCGCTTATTTTCATGTGACTGGAAACTACTTTTATATTTCCTATTCCCGATGCAGCATATTCGCAATTTCTCCATCATTGCCCATATCGATCACGGCAAATCGACATTGGCGGACCGTATTATCCACTTGTGCGGCGGCCTATCCGACCGCGAAATGGAAGAGCAAGTGCTCGATTCGATGGATCTGGAACGCGAAAGGGGTATTACCATCAAAGCCCAGACCGCGGCATTGCGTTATAAGGCTAGAAACGGTGAAACTTACTTGCTGAATCTGATCGATACACCGGGTCATGTGGATTTTTCCTACGAAGTTTCGCGCTCGTTAGCTGCCTGCGAAGGTGCGTTGCTGGTGGTTGATGCATCACAAGGGGTGGAAGCACAAACGGTCGCAAATTGTTATACCGCGATTGAGCAAGGTGTCGAAGTTATCCCGGTGCTGAACAAAATCGATTTGCCAGCTGCCGATCCGGAACGAGTCATCCAGAATATCGAAGATGTTATCGGGATCGATGCGCATGATGCCGTCAAAATCAGCGCGAAAACCGGTCAAGGTATCGAAGATGTCTTGGAGGCCTTGATCGCCAAAATTCCCGAACCGAAGGGTGATCCCCATGCACCGCTGAAGGCGCTGATTATCGATTCCTGGTTCGATAATTACGTCGGCGTGGTGATATTGGTCAGAGTGATGGATGGCACGCTAAAACCCGGCGACAAAATTTTGCTGATGGCCAGCAAAGCGGTGCAACTGTGCGAGCAGGTCGGGGTGTTCGTGCCGAAATCGGTCAATCGCGATTCACTCAGCGCAGGTGAAGTGGGATTTATCATCTCCGGCATTAAAGAGCTTGATGCGGCCAAAGTGGGCGACACAGTGACGTCCGCCATGCATCCGGCCGATAAGCCGCTGCAAGGTTTTAAAGAAATCAAACCGCAAGTATTCGCCGGGTTATATCCGGTGGAATCCAATCAATACGACGCCTTGCGCTCAGCGCTGGAAAAATTAAATTTGAACGATTCGTCGTTGCAGTTCGAGCCGGAAGTATCGCAAGCGTTGGGTTTTGGTTTTCGTTGCGGTTTTCTCGGCTTACTGCACATGGATATCGTGCAAGAGCGCCTGGAAAGAGAATATGACATGGACTTGATCACAACCGCACCGACTGTGGTCTATCAAGTGCTGATGCGCGACGGCAGTGTGATCGAAATTGAAAATCCGTCAAAAATCCCCGATCTTTCTAAAATCGACGAAATCCGTGAACCGATTATCACGTCGACGATCATCGTGCCGGAAGAATATGTAGGCGCAGTGATTACCCTGTGCGTTAGCAAGCGTGGCAATCAGACCAATATGCAGTATATGGGCAAGCAAGTGATGCTGACCTATGAAATGCCGTTGAATGAGGTTGTCATGGATTTCTTTGACCGGCTGAAATCGACCAGCCGCGGTTATGCGTCACTGGATTATGAATTCAAGGAATTTCG
Source organism: Nitrosomonas sp. (assembly GCA_039807765.1). Lineage (GTDB taxonomy): Bacteria > Pseudomonadota > Gammaproteobacteria > Burkholderiales > Nitrosomonadaceae > Nitrosomonas. The sequence continues at coordinate 5,523 of JBDHRU010000104.1, forward strand.
CGCTTCCGATTTGGTGAAGCTGGATGTGCTGATCAATGGCGACAAAGTCGATGCGTTATCGCTGATTATCCACCGCAGCAACAGTCAATACCGCGGGCGGGAATTGGTGCAGAAAATGCGCGAACTAATCCCGCGCCAAATGTTTGATATCGCGGTGCAGGCGGCGGTCGGCGCGCATATTATCGCGCGCGAAACGGTTAAAGCATTGCGCAAGAATGTGTTGGCAAAATGTTACGGTGGCGATATAACCCGTAAGCGAAAGTTGCTGGAGAAGCAAAAAGCAGGTAAAAAGCGAATGAAACGGGTGGGTAATGTGGAAATTCCGCAAGAAGCATTTCTGGCAATTTTGCAGGTTGATAATAAATAATGGATAGTAAAAATACGATTTTCTTGTTTGATGTTGAATTAAAGCCGGAGCGCTTTGATGAATTGTTGAATATCTTATCGAAGGAATTAAAATGAATTTTCCTTTGATTTTGTTCGTATTGCTGGTGATTACCGGTTGTATTTATTTACTGGATTTTCTGTTCTGGAAAAAGAAGCGTGCTACCGATGAGAGCGAGCCGTGGTGGATCGAATATCCCAAAAGCTTTTTTCCGATTATTCTGATTGTTTTCAGTTTGCGTTCCTTTGTAATCGAGCCGTTCAAAATTCCTTCTGGATCGATGATTCCGACGCTGCTGGTCGGCGACTTTATTCTGGTTAATAAGTACACCTATGGAATCCGCTTGCCGGTGATCAACAAGAAAATTATCGACATAAATGAGCCGAAGCGCGGTGATGTGCTGGTATTCCGCTATCCAGAGGATCCTTCGATCGACTACATCAAGCGCGTGATCGGGGTGCCCGGCGACGTGATTACTTATCACAATAAACAGCTCATTATTAATGGTGAAGTGATCAAGATGGAATACGACGGTGATTACAAATACGTGGAATCGGGCCTCGGCTACATCTATTCCGATCGTTATTCCGAGTATTTGAATAAGGAAGAGGGGCATTCGATTCTGATTAATCAAGATATTAAAGGATTGCAATATTCGAATGTCAGGGATTTTCCGTTTCGCGATCATTGCAAGTATCTCCGCACGGGATTTACCTGCGAAGTACCGCCGGGAAATTATTTCGCCCTTGGCGATAATCGCGATAGCAGCAGCGATAGCCGTTATTGGGGGTTTGTGCCGGAACGGAATATTGTTGGTAGAGCCTTCATGATCTGGTGGAATTTTGGAAATTTTGAGCGTATCGGTTTATCCATTAAATAATAGATAAGTTTTTCTTAAACGCGGAAAAGCACATGCAATATCACACGATGCGGCAGAAACAAAAGGGTATCAGTCTGCCCGGCTTGCTCGTTTGGGCTGTGATTTTAATTCTGATTGCCATTTCCAGTTTGAAGATTGCGCCTGCCTATATTGAGTTTTCAACAATTAAGAAGAATCTGTCCGCCATTGTTAAAGATATGAATGCGCAGAGCGCTGATTTAAATCAAATCAGAATGTCGTTCAATAAGCGTGCGCAGATCGATAATATTAAATCCATTAATGCGCAAGACATTAAAATCAATAAGGAAAACGGCCGTATTGTATTAAGCGCAAGCTATACGGTACGAATACCGCTGGTTTCTAATATATCCTTAACGATCGATTTTGATGTGGTCAGCGAGTGATGGTTAAACGTTATGTCACGTGGAGTGCTACCAGGTATTAATCAATCGTTACTCGATCTATTTTGTCAACGCCTTGGATATTCGTTTGCGCAACCCAAAACATTATTGGAAGCGCTGACGCATCGAAGTCATAGCGCGGCGCACAATGAACGCCTCGAATTTCTCGGTGACGCAGTATTGAATTGTGCGATTGCCGGATTGATTTATAAGTATTTCCCGGATCTACCGGAAGGGGATTTATCGCGGCTGCGTGCGCATTTTGTCAACCAAAAAGCGCTATCCGGCATGGCCCTTAGTTTGCAGATGGATCAACTGATACGATTGGGTGAAGGGGAATTAAAAAGCGGCGGTTGCCACCGCCCGTCTATTCTGGCCGATGCCTTTGAGGCCGTGTTGGGGGCTATTTATGTCGAGGATGGTTATGCACGGGCGGAAGATGTGGTTAGTAAGCTTTTTTTACCGTTGATGCAGAATATCGACCTTAAGACCCACGGCAAAGATCCCAAGACATTATTGCAGGAATTTTTACAAAGCCAAAAACTGGCATTGCCGGAGTACGTTGTCGTGACCACCAGCGGGAAGGCGCATAAACAGAAGTTCAGAGTGGATTGTGTAGTGTCGGCGTTGAATATCCGCACCTCGGGGGAAGGCACAAGCCGCCGCATCGCCGAGCAAGCTGCCGCTGAATTGGCCTATGAAGAAATCAAGTTTACACCGTGAATATCGTCAGTATGATCGTTATTTTTAAGATGGCTCGGAATGACTGCTGACGCCGATTTCCGCACCGGCTACGTCGCTATTATCGGCCGCCCCAATGTGGGTAAATCGACATTACTCAATAAGCTGCTGCAGCAAAAAATCAGCATCACATCGAGAAAAGCCCAGACCACCCGCTTCCGGATCAACGGTATTCTGACGGATCAGCACACGCAGTTTGTTTTTGTCGATACGCCTGGCTTCCAGACGCAATATACCAACCGCCTGAATGCGGCAATGAACCGGGTGGTGACACAAAGCATGCAAGATGTGGATGTGATTCTGTTTATCGTCGAAGTGGTGCGCTTTGATCAGCGCGATATTGCTGCACTGAAAATTCTGCCGGAAAATATCCCGGTCATCCTGGTTGTCAATAAAATCGATAAATTGACTGATAAAAAGCAGTTGTTGCCGTTCTTGAGCGAGGTGGCGAAAGCGTTTACGTTTGCCGCCGTCGTGCCGGTGAGCGCCATGCACAAGGTTCAACTGCCAGACTTGCTTGATGTGATCCGGGGTTATTTGCCGGTGAATCAACCGTTGTACGATCAAGACGAAGTAACCGATCGCAGCGAGCGTTTTATCGCCGGGGAATTTATCAGGGAGAAGCTATTCCGCTTGGTTGGCGATGAAATTCCCTACTCCACCAGTGTCGTAGTCGATCAATTTAAACAGGAAGATCAGTTGTATAAAGTTTATGCCACGATTCTGGTCGAGAAACCGAACCAGAAAGCGATTATCATTGGCAAAAAAGGTGAAAAGCTGAAGCAAATCGCTACCCAGGCGCGCCAAGACATGGAACTACTATTGGGCGGCAAAGTGTATCTGGAAGTGTGGGTGAAAGTGAAAAGCGGCTGGGCTGATGACGACAGTGTGCTGAG
>JBDHRU010000105.1:0-8821 GCA_039807765.1 Nitrosomonas sp.
TTGTATAATAAATCCAGCACATTGTCATCCAATACATACCACGTGCGAATTTGCTGCGCTACCATATTAAACCGGGTTTGTTCAATATTCATTTCTATTTGTTCCGTATTCTTCAATTAAGGTAAGACTTGCAATTATTTCACATTTCCATTAGCTTCACAGCATCAGCTAGGGGTCCGTTGGCAGAATTCTCTGCTAAACCGGTGAGAGAGTCCCTTGTTACCTGACGCGGATAATGCCGCCGTAGGGAAGCTGGGAATTATCCTCCCGCTCTTTATGGCATTTTCTTAAGGAGCATCATTTTATGAACATTACAGTTTTAAACCAAAAAAGTTTTTCCAGCGCCACCGCGCAAGTCGACGAAGCCGCCATCAAGCCGCTGCCGAATTCACGCAAAATCTACGTGCAGGGTTCGCATCCCGATATCCGGGTACCGATGCGCGAAATTGCTCAGACCGATACGCATACCAGTTCGGGTGGTGAAAAGAATCCGCCGATCTGGGTATACGATACTTCCGGCCCCTACACCGACCCTACGGTTAAAATCGATATCCGTTCCGGTCTGCCTGCATTGCGTGAACAGTGGATCACCGAGCGTAATGATACCGAAGTATTGTCCGGGCACAATTCAACCTATAGTCAAGCTCGCCTGAAAGACCCGAAGTTAGCCGATATGCGCTTCAATTTACAGCGCCAGCCGCGCCGCGCCAAGACAGGTTTGAATGTCTCGCAAATGCACTATGCCCGCCGCGGCATCATCACACCAGAAATGGAATACATCGCCATCCGGGAAAACCAGCGCGTGGAAATGCTGGGAAGCGAGCATCATGAATTGTTGACGCGACAGCACCCGGGACAGGATTTCGGTGCAGCGCTGCCGAAAATGATCACCCCGGAGTTTGTACGCGACGAAGTAGCGCGCGGACGTGCCATCATTCCCGCCAATATCAATCACCCGGAATCCGAGCCGATGATCATCGGACGCAATTTCCTGGTGAAAATCAACGCCAATATCGGCAATTCCGCGTTGGGATCGAGCATCCAGGAAGAAGTGGAAAAAATGACTTGGGCGATCCGCTGGGGCGGTGACACCGTGATGGATCTGTCCACTGGCAAAAACATTCATGAAACACGCGAGTGGATCATCCGTAACAGTCCGGTGCCGATCGGTACTGTGCCGATTTATCAGGCACTGGAAAAGGTCGATGGTAAATCGGAAGAATTGACCTGGGAAATCTTCCGCGACACATTGATCGAGCAGGCCGAACAAGGTGTGGATTACTTCACAATCCATGCTGGCGTGCGTCTGGCGTACGTGCCGATGACCGCCAAGCGTATGACCGGCATTGTATCGCGCGGCGGTTCAATCATGGCGAAATGGTGTTTGGCACATCACAAGGAAAGCTTCCTGTACACGCATTTCGAAGAAATCTGCGAGATCATGAAAGCGTACGATGTCAGTTTCTCGCTCGGTGATGGGCTGCGTCCCGGCTCGATCTATGACGCCAACGACGAAGCGCAATTTGCCGAACTCAAAACCCTCGGTGAATTAACGAAAATTGCTTGGAAACACGACGTGCAGACGATGATCGAAGGCCCGGGCCATGTGCCGATGCACCTGATCAAGGAAAATATGGAGTTGCAGTTGAAACATTGCGACGAAGCGCCTTTTTACACCCTTGGCCCGCTGACCACAGACATTGCGCCGGGTTACGATCACATCACTTCTGCGATCGGTGCAGCGATGATCGGCTGGTACGGCACGGCGATGTTGTGTTACGTCACGCCGAAGGAACATTTGGGGCTGCCGGACAAAGACGACGTCAAGGACGGTATCATCACGTACAAGATCGCCGCGCATGCCGCCGATCTGGCCAAAGGACATCCCGGTGCGCAAATCCGCGATAACGCGTTATCCAAGGCGCGTTTTGAATTCCGCTGGGAAGATCAGTTCAACCTGAGTCTCGATCCGGACAAAGCACAGCAATTCCACGATGAAACCCTGCCGCAGGAAGGCGCCAAAGTGGCGCATTTCTGCTCGATGTGCGGCCCACACTTCTGCTCGATGAAAATCACCCAGGATGTGCGTGATTATGCTGCCAGCCAAGGCGTTGCGGAAGCTGAAGCGCTGACCGTGGGCATGGCGCAGAAATCGGCGGAATTCAAGGAAAAAGGCGCCGAGATCTACAGCAAGTTGTGATTTTCAATTTTATAAAGACCTGACAAGAACGCTATGGATTTTGCTCTACTGCTAAAAGCGCTGATCCTCGGCGTTGTTGAAGGATTGACCGAGTTTCTGCCGGTTTCGTCCACCGGACATTTGATTTTGTTCGGTGATTTGCTCAATTTCACCGGCGAGCGCGCCAAGGTTTTCACCATTGCGATTCAGTTGGGTGCGATCCTGGCGGTTTGCTGGGAATATCGCGCCAAGGTGATCGAAGTGGTGCGCGGCATCGGCACTAATCCGGCTGCGAACCGCTTTGTTGTTAACCTGATGATTGCATTCTTACCGGCTGCGATCCTGGGCCTGTTGTTCATCAAAGCCATCAAATCTTATTTGTTCCATCCCATGCCGGTGGCGATGGCGTTGATCATTGGTGGTTTGCTGATTTTATGGGCGGAACGCAGAGAACATGCCGTCGAAGTCGAACGAGTCGACGACATGGACTGGAAACATGCGCTAAAAGTCGGTTTGGCGCAATGTCTAGCTTTGATACCCGGCACTTCGCGCTCGGGCGCCACAATCATCGGCGGCTTATTTTTCGGTCTGTCGCGCAAGGCGGCAGCGGAATTTTCGTTTTTCCTGGCGATACCGACCATGTTCGCCGCCACTTTTTACGATCTCTATAAAAACCGCGAATTACTGGATTGGAATGATTTGACGCTCATTGCAGCAGGCTTCACCGCCGCCTTCTTTAGTGCTCTACTGGCCGTGCGTGGTTTGCTGCGATTCGTCAGCAATCATGATTTCACCGTTTTTGCCTGGTACCGGATTATTTTTGGCATCATTATTCTGGTGACGGCGTACAGCGGTGTCATCGCCTGGTCGGAAGCTTGAGGAAAGCGCTGAAAAACTCTGCATAGGGTATATCAGAATCACCGGAGCAGTTTATGTTGCGCTAACTGCGCGGTAACATTTTCCAATAAGTAATTTGATCTCGACCAAGATCAGTAAATTACCGCAGCACGGCCACTTTCCCGGTGCGATCAATACGTCCGGTCAATCCGATCAAGTCCTCCTACAGCTAAATCTGATTTTTCTCTTTCAGAAACAATCAGAAAGCTTGGAATTCCGCGAAAATCCGCATATCTCATTATTGTGTCGCATTGTTTGCAAAGAGTTTACATTCTCTCAACAATTGAACAAGTTTGCCCCGCTATAGTTCTTCCCAACACAGCAAGATGCTTTCTTCATGAAGGTTTCTTATCTGGCTGATAAACACAGTTTTGATTACCGTTTTGGAGGGAATAATGACACTACAAAAACAAAGTCCAAATAATGTAGCAAAGTCGCCGATTGCCGCATCCGATTTGGCCACGAATGAGTTTTTGACATTTCGGCTGGGCAGTGAGGAATATGGCATCGATATTCTGAAAGTTCAAGAAATCCGTGGTTACGATACCATCACGCAGATTGCGAATTCACCAGGTTATATCAAGGGTGTAATCAATTTGCGCGGCATTATTGTGCCCATCATCGATATGCGGATCAAATTCAATCTGGGTCATGCCACCTATGATCAATTCACGGTAGTGATCATTTTGACAGTCGCAAACCAGGTAATGGGAATCGTGGTGGATGGTGTCTCGGACGTAATCACACTGACAAATGAGCAAATGCGCCAGGCTCCCGGTCTGGGCTCGGTGATCGAAACGGAATACATCACGGGATTAGGCACTGTAGGCGAGCGGATGTTGATATTGATCGACATCGAAAAACTGGTGAGCGGCAACGACATGGGCCTGATTGCATCAGACATTAATTAACCGGTTTTATGCATGATTTCGGAAGGAGAAGCATGATGTTTAACAACATAACCATTAAGTCTCGATTAATCATAATGATTGGATTTTTTTCTGTGCTGCTGACCGGTATGGGCGTACTGGGTATTTCGGGACTGAGTCAAAGCAACGATGCCTTCAAAGGCGCCATTCCACTGGGGGATCTGGGTCTCATAGTGGATCGCATGCAGCGCGCGCGCCTTAATGCTGTGATATCGGCTTATGGAAGAAATGGCGAAATCGTGAAGCAGCGACAGGCATTGAACGAACAAAGGGATACCGAAATCGCGGCGGCATGGCGACAATATCTGGCGAATACATTGACTACGGAAGAAAAGAAACTGGCTGATGATTTTGGCCAGCAATGGAAAACCTACGTCGAGGAGCGTGATCACACCATGGTACTGGCCGCATCGGGGGAATTCGATCAGGCCATCAAGAATGCCACGGTCGTTGCGACACCTAAATTCGATGCTGCGCACGGCACATTATTCAAATTACTAGAGCTACGGCGCAATTCAGCCAATAAAGAATATGCGCATGCCGAGAGTCAATACCAAAACACACTCAATATCACGATAGCGGCGGTGGCGGCGGGTGTGTTATTGGCCGTACTGATCGGATACCTGCTGGTGAGGGCTATCGTGGGACCTCTAAATAAAGCCATCGAAGCAGCGAACAGAGTAGCCTCTGGCGACCTGACCAGCCATATCGAAGTCAATTCAACCAATGAAATGGGGCGCTTATTGCAAGCACTGAAAACAATGAACGACAATTTGCTAGATCTGGTCGGTAAAGTACGTAATAGCACGGAATCGATCGCCACAGCATCGAATGAAATCGCATCGGGCAACTCGGATTTAAGTCAACGCACCGAAGAACAAGCCTCCAGTCTGGAAGAAACCGCTTCGTCGATGGAAGAATTGACCTCGACCGTGCGGCAGAATGCGAACAATGCGCGCCAAGCAAATCAGCTCGCCGTCGGCGCATCCGAAGTCGCGATGAAAGGCGGAACCGTGGTAGGACAAGTGGTGCAAACGATGAGCTCGATCCATGACAGTTCGAAGAAAATCGTCGAGATCATCAGCGTCATCGACGGTATTGCCTTCCAAACCAACATCCTGGCGCTGAATGCCGCAGTGGAAGCAGCCCGCGCTGGCGAGCAAGGCAGAGGTTTCGCGGTGGTAGCAACCGAAGTACGCACCTTGGCACAACGTTCGGCAGCAGCAGCCAAGGAAATCAAGGAATTGATCAATGATTCGGTGGCAAAAGTCGACGAAGGCACCAAGCTGGTGGATGAAGCAGGCTTGACCATGGATGAAATTGTCACGGCTGTCAAACGCGTGACCGACATCATGAGTGAAATTTCGGCCGCATCGCAAGAACAAAGTTCGGGAATCGACCAAATCAATCAAGCGGTGACACAAATGGACGAAGCCACCCAACAGAATGCCGCCTTGGTGGAAGAAGCATCCGCCGCGGCAGAATCGATGAAAGAGCAATCTCGTATCTTGACGCAAGCTGTCAGCGTATTCAAATTCACCGGGCGGATTGAAAAAGCTACTCCTGAACCAGCAGCGCAAAAACTGTCTGCCGCGACCTTGACCAGACTTCCCAATCGCCGGTCAACCCTCAAGAAAGCAGTCACTGAGACCAAGACGGCTATGGCAGAAAAATCCACTCAAACGCCACGCAAAGCTGCAGCAGTTGGTGGAAGCGATTGGGAAGAGTTTTAAAGAAATTAAAAAAGCAAGGCGAAATCAGATCCAGCGCAATGTAGAAAGAGTCAATAGCAGTTTGCGCCTGATTTCGCCTTACCTGAACGTCGCTCACTACCTTTTTCAGCGCTTCTTTAACTCTGCACCCACGGCAAACCGGCAGCTTTCCAGCCGGAAACCTTACCGCGCTGACCGTTTTCATCCCGATCACCTTCAAAACCTTCCAGGATGTTGTAGCATTCGGCAAAATCCATATCCGTCGCCATGGCAGCCGCTTGGTTCGAGCGCGCGCCGCTGCGGCAGATAAACAAAACGGGCAGGTTTCTGTCGACTTGTCTGGCTAATTGATCAAGAAAACCCGGGTTCGGTTGCATACCGGGATACGAACGCAATTCGATTTCGGTCGCGCCGGGGATACGTCCGACCCAATCCAGTTCGGCGCGCGAACGGACATCCACCAATTGTGCTTGCGTATGCTCCTGCAGCACATAATAAGCCTCCATCGGCAGCAATGCGCCTTTATACGGAAGTCCGAGTTGTTGCGCGCGTTGCTGCGCTTTTTCCAGTATTGCTGCGAGTGTTTCCATAATGATCCTAGCGATGTCATGTAAAAATGATCGGGCGATTACCTTTATAATGCCGGTAAAACTAACTTCTCATTGCCTGTATTACCAATATTATAGCGCTTCATGGAAAAAATCCGCTTATCCAAACTAATGTCGGAACAAGGCATCTGCTCGCGACGTGAAGCGGACCGGTTTATCGAGCTGGGTTGGGTGTTTGTCGACGGTGAACGGATTTCCGAGCTCGGCACGAAAATTTTTTCGACGCAGAAAATCACGCTGAACAAAGCCGCGCAAATGCAACAGACCGGTTTGGTGACCATCCTGCTCAACAAGCCGGTCGGCTACGTGTCCGGGCAGCCGGAGCCGGGCTATCAGCCAGCCGTGGTGCTGATCAAACCGGAAAATCTGTTTTCTCTCAAGCAGTCGAGTAGGCGTTTTCAACCTGCGCATTTAAAAAACTTGGCGCCCGCCGGACGTCTTGATATCGATTCGCAAGGCTTGCTGGTGTTGACACAGGATGGCCGTATCGCCAAACAATTGATCGGCGAGGATTCCAATATTGAAAAGGAATATCTGGTACGGGTCGAAGGCGGCTTACCGCCTGCCAAGCTGGCGTTGCTGAATCACGGCCTGAGCCTCGATGGTCAGGCGTTGAAACCGGCGCAAGTGAGCTGGCAAAACCGCGATCAATTGCGCTTTATTTTGCGTGAAGGAAAAAAACGCCAAATCCGCCGCATGTGCGAATTGGTTGGTCTTAAAGTGACCGGTCTGAAGCGCGTGCGCATCGGTAAAGTGAAATTGGGCAATCTGCCCGAAGGCCAATGGCGCTATCTGGAAGAGGGCGAGAAGTTTTGATGGCGCTTTTAGTTGAAACTCACCGATGCATCAACGCGTTCAAGTCATACTGAACATTCCGGCGCACCGCCTGGAGCTTTATTATCAAGGTATTGTCACTACGATAGCGGCGGAAACCATCGACGGCCGCGTCGTGCATTTCCCGGCGAACGTGCTGCGCTCGGTGGTGAGAAGTCATGGTGTATACGGCACGTTTGAGCTGGTGTTCGATGAAAACAATAAATTCGTATCGATCGCGCACACCGGCAATTAAGCAAATTCCCGCCCCCGGCTTTCATTGCCAGGTGGCGTACGCTAAACTTTCCATCTATTCATTTTTTCCAATCAAACAAAGATTAAACTCATGGCTCAATATGTAATGTCAATGCTCCGCGTGAGCAAAATAGTTCCACCGAAACGTCAAATTATCAAAGACATATCGCTCAGCTTCTTTCCCGGCGCGAAGATTGGCCTGCTCGGCTTGAACGGCTCCGGTAAATCCACCGTGCTGCGTATCATGGCCGGCGCCGACAAGGATTTTGACGGTGAAGTGCAGCGTTTGCCGAACATTCGTGTCGGTTATCTGCCGCAGGAACCGCAACTGAATCCCGAGCACACCGTACGCCAGGAAGTCGAGGAAGGCATGGGTGAAGTGATACAAGCGCAGAAAAAGCTGGAGGAAGTGTACGCGGCGTATGCCGAGGAAGGCGCCGATTTCGATGCGTTGGCGGAAGAACAAGCACGGCTGGAGGCGATCATCGCCACCGCGGGCAGCGATACCGAGCACCAGATGGAAATCGCCGCCGACGCGCTGCGCCTGCCGCCGTGGGATGCCACGATCAGTCATTTGTCCGGTGGAGAAAAACGCCGCGTGGCATTGTGCAAGCTGCTGCTGGAAAAACCGGACATGCTGCTGCTCGATGAGCCGACTAACCATTTGGATGCCGAATCGGTCGAGTGGCTCGAGCAATTTTTGGTGCGCTTTCCCGGCACTGTGGTCGCGGTAACGCACGACCGCTACTTCCTCGACAACGCCGCCGAATGGATTCTCGAGCTGGATCGCGGCCACGGCATCCCGTGGAAAGGCAATTATTCGAGCTGGCTGGAGCAAAAAGAAGCGCGCCTGGAGCAGGAAAACAAGCAGATCGATGCGCATATGAAATCGATGAAGCAGGAACTGGAATGGGTGCGGCAAAACCCGAAAGGGCGTCAGGCCAAATCCAAGGCGCGTCTGGCTCGCTTTGAAGAGCTCAATTCGCAGGAATACCAGAAACGCAACGAAACGCAGGAAATTTTCATTCCCGTCGGCGAACGCCTGGGCAATGAAGTCATCGAGTTTAACGGTGTGTCGAAATCCTACGGCGACCGGCTGCTGATCGACAATCTAAGCTTCAAAATCCCGCCGGGCGCAATCGTCGGTATCATCGGCCCGAACGGTGCGGGTAAATCGACCTTGTTCAAACTGATTACCGGTAAGGAACAAGCCGATTCCGGCGAAGTAAAAATCGGCCACACCGTGCAGATTGCGCATGTCGATCAGGCGCGCGATACGCTGGAAAACGACAAAACCGTATTCGACGCCATTTCCGGCGGAAACGACAACCTCGTGGTCGGCAAATACACCACCCCGGCGCGCGCGTATCTGGGCCGTTTCAACTTCAAAGGCAGCGACCAGCAAAAAATCATCGGCCAGCTCTCCGG